>DEBN01000034.1 GCA_002348825.1 Gammaproteobacteria bacterium UBA2955 | reverse complement strand
GCTGAGTGTGCCCAAGCTTAGCGTTAGTGGGGTAGACCGCGTATCTCTAACCTAAAGACCTAAAACCCCAACTGAGTTTCCTATATGAAGTCCTGACGGTACGGATAGATCTGTCGCCACTTTGGCGCTGATTTAACCGGATAAATTAAGCGGTAAACTAATATTTTGTTGCGCTTTTGTCCACTCTCCATCGCGTCGATCCGTGTCGTTTGTCGAGAACATTTGCCGTAGCTGGTTTCGTCTCTTTTGCTAGACCCGCTGCATGGTCGGCAGACAGGTAATTATCTTGCGTGACCGCTAACAAGCCGCGCTACGACGCGGCGCGGAGAGCGTTTCGTATCTGCAAATTTGGCAATATCTTCGCTCACCTGTTGTTTGCCTTTTGCCGAGCTGTAAAATTTATTCCGCAGGTCGTCCTCGTTAGCAAAGCAACATAGTGCTAGGCCGTCCCAGTCCTCGCCCGAAAATTTGTGCATAACTGTGAGTTGATAATAGTGTGTCATTGCTGTGTGCACTTGTAATGCGATAGGAGCATGCTGCTCGAGCCAATGCCTGTCCGCCGCTTCGGGGCCAATTTCCGCCTTGGCCACCAGCGGAAATATTCCTACGCTTACCGGCAACATATCTCGGTTAAGCTCGCCTAGAGGCTGATTTAACAGAGCGCGTTCACTGACAAGGTACAAGCCTTGACCTTCTTGTCTCTGCAGATCCATGAGCTTTGGGGATGTCCCGAGTACCAGCGCCGCAAAGGGTAGGTGGTGGGTTGTCTCGGCGCAGGCCTCGAACATAAGACTTTGGCTAAAATCAGCCATCGTGCTTGCCAATGTTTTATCTGAAAACACTGCGGCTAGTTTGAGAGTCGACATGTGAATCCTCGTTAGACTGTTTTATCACCTGGGGCGCGAATCACGTAACGTGGTTTGTCCGCGCGCAATCTAACCCAACTTTTGCCGCTCTCCGGTTCTGACATCAGCTCAATCACGTCCCTAGCAAGATCTTCCGGGGTCATAAATTTTGCGTCTTCGGTCTTCTGAGCGTGGGGTATGATTGCAGTGTCTACAGCGCCGGGGCAAAGGGCATGAATGCTAATGCCTTGCATTGCTAGCTCGGGTGCGAGACTCCGCACCAAGCCGACGATGGCGTGCTTGCTCATTGCGTAAATCGGATCAACTGCATAAGGGGTCACGCCAGCGAGCGATGCCGTCACAACGATGGTGGCGCCAGCGGACAAGAGCGGCACAAGGGTCTGCAAGCCAAACACTACGCCATCTACATTGACGCTCATCATACGCCGGTAGCGTTCTAGGGTTACCGCCTCCAATTGATAATCAGACAACGGTGCGTCTGGGGGAGCAACTTGAATACCCGCATTTAGATGGATATGGGATGGCGAACCTAGCGCTGCTTTTTCAGACTCGAGGTAGTCAACTAATCGCTGCCACTGCCCTAAATCGCCAACATCAAGATACCGGTACAGCGCGCCAGTTTCTGCTGCTAACGCCGAACCTTTTGGCCGATCGACATCCAGTGCAAGTATTTGAGCCCGGGAGTTCGCCACCGCTCTTACGACGGCTGCGCCGATACCCGACGCAGCTCCTGTGACAATCCAAAGCTCGGATTTTTCGGTGGCGCTCATGTTTGGATCTCCGAGGTTTAGCAGTTTACAAAAACGAATTAGCGCCGAGTTTAGCTGAACGGGCGCTGGCTCAGCGCATCCTTTTTTCCTTCGGCAAAACATACAGCGACGCCCGTTTCGTATTCGTTTACGCCAAACTGGTCCGTCGCATCTGGCAACAAAAAGTGCAAATTTCGCTACTCCAGCAGTCAACTTCCCGATGCTCACAGTTACGAAAACAGCGGCCCTTGGAAGTGAACGGTTTATCTTCCGCTTTCTGTGTTCATTAAATCTGCGGCGCGGCCAGCGACGCGCTGATAAACTCGGGCTTTAAACTGGAATATTGTTCGTGAACTACAATACATTGAGCTACGCAGTAGCAGACGGCATTTTGACGCTGACCTTGAATCTGCCCGATCAGTTGAACGCGTTTACTCTAGAAATGGCGAGAGAATTGGTTGACGCGTTCAACCGGGCGAGCGAAGACGACGCGGTAGGCGCTATTGTGGTTACTGGCGCGGGACGTGCTTTCTGCGCTGGCATGGATCTGTCCATTGAAGGGAACGTATTTGGACTTGATGAGAGCCAGCAGCCTAGCCTTGAAGATGTCAGCGAACGGGGCGAGGAGGAACACATATTACATGGTGTGCGCGACGAAGGTGGCTTAGTTACGCTGGCCATTTACGACTGTAAAAAGCCAGTAATTGCAGCGATTAACGGCGCCGCAGTAGGCATAGGCGCAACCATGACCTGTGCAATGGACATTCGCCTTGTTTCTACGAAGGCGAAGGTTGGCTTCGTTTTCAACAAAATTGGCATTACTCCCGAAGCGTGCTCGAGTTGGTTCTTACCGAGAGTGGTTGGTCTGTCTACTGCGCTGGAATGGTGCTACACAGCCGAGATCCTAGATGCAGATACCTTAGTTCAAGCGGGCTTTGCGAAATCAGCTCATGAACCCGAAGATTTACTGGCAGCTGCATACGCGATCGCAGCGAAGATCGTTAAGCATAGCCCGGTAGCGATCGCGTTGACGCGACAAATGATGTATCGGAATTCCGCTCAAGAACATCCTCGTGACGCACACAACGTGGATTCGCTTGCGATTTTTTATGCCAGTATGGGTAGTGGCAAAGAGGGGGTTCAGTCGTTTTTGGAGAAACGCGAGGCGGTATTCAATGACTCCGCCCAAGCAATGCCGCCGTTTTATCCCTGGTGGAAAAAATAAAAAAAGCTACTGAGTGGGGGTTATAGCGCCTGAGGTTGTCGAAATGTTCAGCCGCTTTAGGCGCAGAGCGGATTGTTGTCCTGGGCAGTGTTTAGAATACGCGCTGTCACCTCCGTAAAAGCAGCAAAGTCACCCAGGGCCTTCTCAAAGCGTTCGCATATCTCGACCCATTTATCGGCATGACGAGAGATAAGATACTGTTGGGGTATTAACAGCGAGGGCCCCTGAACAAGAGCAAAGTTAAGCTATGGCCACTAAACCGATACATTTCTATTTCGACTACATATCTCCTTTTGCATACTTTGCATGGCGTCAGCTTCCCTCCATAGCGGAAAAATACAATCGCCGGATCGAAGCGCACCCCGTGGTTTTTGGGAAATTATTAGACCATTGGGGACAGTTGGGGCCTGCTGAAATAGCGCCTAAAAGAAATTGGCTGCACCAGTTTTGCCTGAGGTACGCTGTTGTCAATGGGTTCGAATATAACCCGCCGAAATATCACCCCTTCAATCCGCTGGCTGCATTGCGCATGTCGCTGGCGGAAGTCAGCGGGACCCATCAGCACCGTCTCATAACCGCAATATTCGAGAGCGGGTGGAGTCGAGGAAAAGATCTTGGTGATTTACCCACGCTCATCTCCCTCATGGATGAGCAAGGGCTTGATGGAGCTTACCTGAGCGAAGAAATTGCTAACGCTGAGGTAAAGAATTTGCTGGTAAATGAGACCGCCACGGCGATTGAAAAGGGTGTTTTTGGAGTGCCCTCAATGATAGTTGACGGCAATTTGTTTTGGGGTAATGACCAAATGGAGCATATTGAGCTCGTACTCGCCGACAGAGACCCCCTAGGTTCACACCAACGCAATGCTCTGGAAAGACCGAGGGCAATTGATCGAAAGTCCTTCAAGGAACGCGAAACACAAAGCTGACCCTTGCCGGGTACCTTCGATTATGTCCGAAGCCGGATAATAGTTTCCCCTGAGAGCCTCGATCGGTCGCGTACGAGACCCCAGGGGCTAGGGTACCTTGGGCGCGAAAGGGCATCGAGCCCCTGAGCTTTGACGGTGTACCCGCGGCATCCAGGGCAAAATCTGTTTAGAGGTTGTTAAATTGCTCGAAAGCGATCTTCAACAGCATCGGGATATTGTCCTCGCGCCCGACTTCTGGGCGATCTTCTATCCAAGTCAGTAACATCAGTGAGCGGATGAGTAAGAACACCGGCAATTGCGCAAAGCTTTCGTCGCAGTCCGGCCGCACGGAGGCGTATCCGGCCATCAATGCTTTGCTCGCTATGTCAAAACGAGGCGTTGGATGAAAATAGTCGAGCTGGTCATATACCGCGACCGCAAGATCGAATGCATGCCAACCAAAGCCCGCGTCGTCGAAATCAATGACGAATAGCTTATCGATGTTTCGCAGTACGTTGTTGGCGTGCAGATCGGCATGAATCATGCCGAAGTTGTGCCGGTTCTTCGGCATCGCCTGTAGATGCGCCGACACGGCGTCGCGGATAGCCGTCAACCGTTCGCGATTGCTCTGGGTGGTTAAACTCAGTTCCCAAAACCGGCCCCAGAAGGGCGCGTCGCCGACAAAGCCGTCGTGATCAAAAGCGTGACGACTAAAGTGAGCGGGCGGCGTCCATGCCAATGTCGCCAGATGGCACTGCGCAATTAATGCCCCAAGAGCAAAGTAGGTATCGTGCAGCAACGAGTCGGGGGGCTGGTCGGCCAGAACTTCAGCTAAAGCCTCTCCAGGCAGCCATTGAATCAGCCCGGCTTGGCGGGTGGTCTCCGCAGTCCCGAGGCTTGCTTCCACGTAATACCTGCCATGTTCGGTGGGCTCTACCTTGGGGATGGCGATACCACCTTCGGCCAGCGCGCGTGTCCAAATTTGTTCGGACTCCAACTCGGGTAGCGAATGATAACCTGGGCGGTGCAAGCGTAATGCGAAGCTGCCTCGGTCAGAGGTCTCCAGACGAAATACGGTATTTTCGCTTTGGGATACTAAGGTCAGCGACGTGACATCTAGGGGCCAATGCGCCGACGCTCTGTGTGCGATGGCGTGTAACTGTTCGATCGCTAGAGCCGCAGCCATGATTTAGTGTGTGCTTGCTGACAACGCGGTTTCGAACGCAGCAAAAAATTCGTCCGCGTGGGCCCGATTAAATACCAGCGGCGGCCGCACTTTTAATACATTGCGGTGGGCGCCGGCATTGGAAATAAGATAGCCAGCATTTTTCAGGCGCTCGACGATGTCTTTCGCGCCCTCGCGATCCGGGGCGCGGGTGGTTTTATCTTTGACCCATTCGACGGCCAAAAACAACCCTTGGCCGCGCACATCGCCTACTTGCTCAAAGTGCTCCATCAGTGTTATCAGTTTGTTTTTCAGGTAATCGCCTACTTCTGCCACTTGGCTCTGCAGTTTTTCGCCTTCGATGACATCCAGTACCGCATTGGCAACAGCGGCTTGCAGCGGTGTAGCGGCCATGGTGTTGAAATAGCCGCTGCGGCGAAAAAATGTGTCCAAAATGTCCGCCCGAGCTGCAACTCCTCCGGTTGGGTAGCCTGCACCCATGGGTTTGCCCATTGCCGCAATATCTGGTGCGCAATCCATGACTTGGTAACCCCACCATGTGCCGGTCCGACAAAACCCGGCCTGGACTTCGTCGAAGATCACCACTCCGCCGGCATCGCGCACCAATTTTGCGGCTTTTTGCATATATCCAGCGGGGACGTTTGGCAGGCCTTCATTGGCAAAAATGGAACAAAACAGTATTCCCGCAAACGCCACACCGTCTGCGGCAAAGCCCGCGATGGCGTGCTCGATCTCTTGTAAGTACAGATCACACAGCGCTTCGTCGCTGAGGCCTTGTGCTGATGGTCGATAGGTGTCGGGGAACGAGACTCTGCGAAATTCCGGTTCGAACGGTCCAACGGTCATACGGAATGTTTCGTGAGAGTTGCCATGGTAAGTAGCGTTGCTGCAAATAATGCCGGTACCCTTAGTGAAAGTTCGGGCGAGCCGCAACGCCAGCTCTATCGCCTCGGTGCCGCTACAGACCATCTGCAAAGTGCTTAACGGGTCATCGTGCAAAGCCATCAGGCGTTCTGAGTAATTCACCACTACTTTACTCAAATAGCGGCTGTGTGTGTTCAGTAGTCCCGCTTGTTGATGCATGGCATCAACGACATGCGGGTGACAATGACCGACGCAGGGAACATTGTTATAGCAGTCCATGTAGCGGCGGCCGGACTCGTCATAGAGCCAAACGCCTTCGCCTTTAACCATGTGGATAGGCTCATCATAAAATAGTGTGCCTTGGCCCATAATTCGGTGTCGCGCTGCCAGCAAATCTGAACTACTCATACTTTTATCCCCCATCGATGGCTCACTTTACCAATACCCTGCGAGGGTGGCGATGGCACGGTCCCTACATGTGCGAGGGATTATTTGTAACCACGAATTTGATTGGCTAACTAGATTCGCTGGGTCCAGTGTCAACCGAGTACTCTGAGCTTAGGTTTCATCGATTGTCTGCTCCACCGATGCTTGTGGATTTGGGCGGTTGCTTTGATTGTCTCTGGCAGCTGCGTTTTGGCGCTGATTCGCTACACTGCGTGCACATGCTCAAAGTGAACGCTTATGAATATCGTCGACTCTTTCGAACCGGGAACCCGCGCAACGGGTCCGCGCGGGCAGTTAGCCCACCCTGATACCATCGAGCACAGCGAGCGTTTGGTGAAGAAACTTTATCGCGTGGGCGATAAAGCGTGGTCGCTGGTTGGCAATGGTCTGTCGAATCAATCCTTTGTTGAAGGCCCAGCGGGGATCATCGTTATCGACACCGGCGAGTGCAACGAAGAAATGCAGGCGGCCCTTGTCGAGCTGCGCAAGGAAACCAGTGCGCCTGTGGTGGCCTGCATCTATACCCATTTTCACTACGTCGGTGGCACCGCAGCGCTACTGCAAGAAAAGCCTGATCTACCTATTTGGGGGCATGCCGGTATTCAGGCGAATTTAGATCGATTCGGTGGCGAAATCGCCCCGCGAGTGACCCGTGGCCTTGTCCACCAATTTGCCATTGCTATGCCCGAAGACGGGCCGGATGGTGTGGTCAACGTTGGTTTAGGGAACTTTTATCGGAACCCCGAGCATGCGCCTTTTACGAACGGCTATCTGCCGGCCCGCCACACCTTCGACAGCCCCACCAAGGCCAGCATTGCGGGTCTGGACGTCGAGTTTTATCCGGCGCCTTCGGACGCTACCGACTCTGCCACCGTGTGGTTTCCGCAGCTTAAGCTCGCGATAAATAACTTGCTGTGGCCCGTGTTGTTCAACATTTTTGCGATTCGTGGAGAAGAGTATCGAGATCCACGTGTGTTGATTCGTGGTTTGGACGAATTGGCGGCTTTAAAGCCCCACCAGCTTATCGGTGCCCATGGACCGCCGATCTCTGGGCAGGCCGATATTCATAAATGTACGCTCGATTACCGAGACAGTATTCAATTTTTGTGGGACCAGACCGTGCGCTGCGCAAATCGTGGTATGACGCTCAATGAAATAATCGCTGCCATAGAACTACCGGCCTATTTCAAACAGCATTACTCCACCCGCCAGTTCTATGGTGTGGTGGAACATCATGTGCGGCAGATTTACACCGGCCTGTTTGGTTGGTTTGACGAGGATGAGGCCAATCTTTTCCCACTGCCAGCACCGGAACGATCAAAGAAATTGATCGCTGGTTTTGGCGGGATCGATAGGGTGCGGCAGGCTGTCGACAAGGCTTTGGCTGCAGATGATTACCGCTGGGCGATAGAACTTGCTTCCTGGCTGGTGCGCAGCGAGCGCAACGCGCAGGGCAGGGCAGACGCTGGTGCTGCTGAGGATCGCACTCGTTTGGCCAGTGGTTTGCGCGGTGTGGCTTACACCACCACCGCTGCGAATATCCGTAACTGGTGTTTAACCCGCGCATTGGAGCTGGATGGGTCGACCAATTTGGATCGGTTCCGTACGCACCGATTGCAAAAGCGCGAGTTAGCGCGCCGACCCGCAGTCGATTCGGTGCGCCAGCTTCGGGTATTGCTGGAACCGAAACGGACAGGCGATTGGCATCAGACGCTGCAGATTAACTTTAGCGACGGTGGAGCAACGACCTTGACCATTCGCCACGGTGTTGCGGTACCGGGGGCGGATGAGCAGCCCAACCTGACCCTTACCGTGAGCAGTGAGCATTGGTTCGATCTGCTCGGCGGCAAACTTGATCTAAGTCGGGCTATTGCCGATGGGGCGGTGCAGAGCCCAGATCCAGACGGCGTCCGCGTGTTTCTTGGATGTTTTGATCTGCAAACCCTTAAAAACTAGGCCGACGCCGACTGCGAGGCGCAAGCGTCGAGGCGCTTGCGCCAGACCCATCGCCTTAAAGCGGGTCAGTAGCGGCTGTGTCGCCTATGTGGGTTGCTAAAAAGTCGTCCACGGCCAACAAGAACTCGCGCCTGTGGCTTTTTAGGCTCAAGTAGTGATTGCCGTTTTTCTGTTCGATGTACCGGTAGTCTGCGTTTGCCTCTTTGAGCGCCTCGGTCAAGCCGCGTGACTGCTCGATTTTAACAACTCTATCCACGTCACCATGCACGATGAGGACGGGAATAGAAAAATTCCGCGCTTGCTCGATCGGTGACACCTCCGTTTGTTCGTCGCGATCTCTTAGCCGGTCGATAGACCCTTTGCTCAGAACGAAATTGCGCTGTTCGCGAATGAGTTCTTTAATGTCGGTTACCGGTGCAAAGGCCACGGCGCACTTGTAGCGGTTTGGCGACTGATAGGCAGCGACAAGTGATGCGTATCCGCCGTAGCTACCGCCCATCATGCAGGTTTTCTTTGGATCGGTGATACCCTGCGCGATTAACCAATCCAGACCATCATCCAGGTCGGATTGCATTGCTCGACCCCACTGGTTGTGGCCGGCCTCACGGAACGCGTCGCCATAACCTGTCGAACCGCGGAAGTTTGGCTGCAATACTGCATAGCCGCTTGCTGCCGCGTATTGCACCCAATAGTTAAACCGATTGGTGTCGCGGCTATAAGGACCACCATGCGGCATTATCAGCGTGGGCAAATTTTTTGGTTCGACGCCAACCGGTACGGTTAAGTATGCGGGAATGTTCATGCCGTCTCGGCTCTCGTAGTACACGAGACTAGGCTCAGCGATTTTTGCACGGTCTGCTTTTGGATAGTCTGAGAACAGAGACGAAAGGCTTTTTTTGTATTTACCGCGGCTGTATAGATAGTACTGAGGAATGGTTTTATTGCCCGATGCCTTAAGCACCAGTCGGTCCCAGTTTTGGTCGGCACTGATCAATTCCACAAAGTCAGGGGAGCCCGGCAGTTGCTTCAACAACGCGGTGTATTCACTTCCTAGCGTTTCGTCCAGCCAGTGATAGCCTGGTTTATCAAAGTTTGTCTGTACGGCTACCAATTTGCCGCCGTTCAAAAATACGGGCCCGTCGATGTCGTAGCGATCGTTCGTTAGAACAGTGGCAAGCACTTCACCGGATATAGCGTCCACCGTCACAAGGCTGCGTTTATCTTTACCCAGATTGGCACTTGCCAGCAAAGTCTTGCCGTCTTTTATATAGCCGTGGATGTTTGGTGCTCTCTCGCCGCTTAAGTGCGAGATGTCCAGCGTTGATGTTTTCTTGTCTTCGACGCTGACAGCTTTGAATGTTTCGCTGTTTAGATTGAAGCCGGCACCATTCCTGAGATTGCCATCGGCATCAGCGAACCATTGGAAGATTCCGGAACGGTAGCTTTTTACTTTCTGTTGGCGGTTGGTGTTTATATTAAGCTTATAAACCGATGGAAATAGCCGATCCTCTATGGCCAGTTGCACTAGGATATGATCCGGATCTTCATCCAACCAACTGATTACATTGTCTTGTATCCGCGGATTCCAGACCAGATCACCACCTTGTTGGGTGACCTTCGGTTTGATGAGTTGCAGAACATTCTTCCCATCGATGTCCACCGCAAGGAGACGCGTAGCCACCGTTCGAGCATCGTTGTAATAGCGTCTACCAATCCCGATCTGTCCCGCTTGCAGCTCTATGTAGCTGCGAATCGAACATACCACTCGGCGTGCGTTGGCGAATCTGCACCAGTTGAAGGAGAAGTTTTCGGGATCAGCGGCCATCAATAACTTAACCTTGGATTTTTCAAAATCCATCAACACCACGCTGTAGGTGTCTCCCATTGCTCTGAGAATAACGGCTTTGGTGCCGTCGGGAGAGAGCTGCATGTCCGCTGCGGGCGGAAGCTCGCTGAAAATATATGCTGCAGAATCGGCCTCTTTCGCGTTTGCCGGGTTCACTATCCAGCAAAGCAGTGAGAGGGCCGTAATACCCAAAGTCTTACCGCGATTAGCGACTGTAAAAAGAGACATCAGTGAATCACTCATTATGGCACCCTTGATGCTAGATTTTGAGACTGTGTTCGGAGCGCTTTGACTTGGCAAAACCGCGTCACTTTTAAAAGCTTTTTTCGGGGTCGTCTTTACTCAGAGCACTGTACTCGTTGATTAATGGTCAGCGTCGACAAAGTTCGCATGGGGTTCACTCAATGTCTAGCGCATTCAGCGGCACGCTATCGCAAGCGACCTAGCCAGTACCAAACCTAGGGCAGCGACAGCGCCACAATTTCCATTAGTTCGTCCTGCCGTCCTACAGCGACCGCGATGTATTGCTTGTCGTTATGCAGGTAGGTCATGGGGCTGCCTGTGGGCCGGCCGCCAAGCGCGACCGAGCGCAGTAGCGTACCGTCGTTTTTATCGAAAAAATTCAGCGTTTGTAATGACGAGTTTTTATACACCAGCAGGTCACCGCTAACGATAACCGCCGCGTTGCCGATTATTGTCGAATCCGAAGAGCCAGGTACTTGCCAGAGGATATTGCCGCTATTCATGTCATACGCGGTAATAGTGGAACCGTTACCGGGATAGGGCGAACCGGTTGTCGGACCGAAGAACAGTTCGGGCCGCGCATAATAAAAGTTCTCTGAGCCGCCGTACTCCAGCGCAACTAAATGGGTGAGCGGTCCAAATCCTGCGACATAAAGGATTTGGGTTGTTGGATCGAATGCAGCGCCGCCCCAATTAGCGCCTCCGCCCTCGCCAGGAGTAATGATAAGGCCTTTGGTGGTGGGTGGCGTATACAGAGGGCCAGTGTCGTAGCTCTCGGCGCTGTATGGGTCGATCATATCTTCGGCTGAACTGCCCTGACGCACGAAGGGTGGTGGCCAGCTGGGAATTGGCTGAGTAGCTGCCGCGCGCTCGCCGGGAACATCGGAAGCGGGTACGGGTGTCTCTTCAATCGGCCAAACGGGTTTACCGGTTACGCGATTAAAAACAAACAAAAAGCCCTGTTTTGACACTTGCGCGACGGCTTTGATGGGTTCCTCGTCCACTACGATATCAATCAGATTGGGCGCTGCGGGTAAATCGTAGTCCCAGATATCGTGATGCACCGTCTGGAAATGCCATTGCCGCTGTCCCGAGGCACAGTCTAAGGCGACGAGGCTGTTGGCGAATAAATTGTCGCCGAGTCTCTGGCCGCCGTAATAGTTATTTGTCGGCACGCCGGTGGGTAGATAAACCATGCCCAAAGATTCATCCACGCTCATGGGTGGCCACACGTTGGTATTGCCATTAACTTTCCAGCTGTCCTGCTCCCAGGTGTCAACGCCGTATTCGCCTTCGCGAGGTACCGTATGAAAGGTCCACAGTAGCTGTCCGGTGGTCGGATCAAAGCCGCGTACGTCGCCGGGCGGGGAGGGGGGCAGTACTTCACCGTCGTGAACGCTGGAGCCTAAAACCAGCACACCATTGCACATAATACCGGGAGAACTGTTGCCAACTTGGCTGACGATACCCGCAAAATCCGGCGCATCCGGCTGATCGTGGGCGTCGGACAACTGCATAGTGGATTGATTCAGTCGCGGAATGTCTTTAAGCAGATCAACGCTGCCAAAACCCGAGTCGCCGAAATTTGTTCTCGGTTTTCCAGTCACCGCATTAAGCGCAAGCAGCCGACCGTCGCCAGTCGGCATATGCACGGTTTTGCCCGCAGTTGTTTCATGGTAGGAAACACCTCGATGCAAATAGCCATTGTTAGGCGGGCGGGCGTAGCGGTAAGTTTCTGGATCGTATTGCCATAGCGTTTCACCGTTCGCGCCATTGATCGCGGAAACTTGGCTAAATGATGTGCTGGTATAAAGCACTCCATCAATAAATAGTGGTGTCGCCTCAAAAGCAGTGTTTTGTACCCCACCGATATCGTTGTCAGGCGAGCGCCAGCGCCAAGCGACAGCGAGGTCTGACAGATTGTTTTGAGCGATTTGAGCGAGTGGCGAATATTTCATGCTTGCGTTGTTGCCGGCATAAACCGGCCAAAAGCCCTGATCAGTGCCGCCGGCCACTATGTCTCGGTTATTGCTCACAGTAACGGTCGTTTGTATCGATTCCGATTGCAGTGCACCGTCGGATACGAACAACTCGATCAGGTATTCACCTAATTCGTCAGCGGAAAAATTAACGTTCTCGCCCACGCCCGCTATAACCGCTTCGCTGCCGGTCGGTTTGCTAAGCAGACGCCAGTGGTAGGTCAGTGGGTTGGCGTCGGGATCTTGGTTTTGCGCAGCCAGCAAATCCACCGTAGAACCCACGGTAACAGTCTGACTTGGGGTGATGGATGTGGTCGGGGCTGCATTGCTGGTGCCGCTGCTAGGCGGTGGTTCCAGAGCGTCGATAACTTTGTTCAAAAACACTTCGTTAGAGAAATTCGCTGGTTCATTTGTGTTGTGGTAGTTGTCACCTGTGCGAACCGTGCTGCCATCGCCTCGACGTACATAGCGGCTGAACCGCAGTACAACTAAGTCGTGTTCAGGATAAATGCCGATTAACTGGCCCATAACGCCCAGTGCGGCATAGCCGCCTTGTGCCGCTGGCCACCAGTAATATCCGTAGGTGCCGAACTTTGCCGGCTGGGTGCTGTGGCTAATCCAGTCGGCGCTGATAACTTGTTGGTCCTGCCAAAGCCCTTTTCGTGCATAGAGCAGGCCGAACTTTGCGAAATCTCTTGGTGTGGCATCCAGACAGCAGTAACTTAAAACTTGACCTGATTCGTCGGTCCACCATGCGCTGGTGATTCCTAATTTGTTGGCGATACCGTTGTTCCAGTACTCTGCTGGGGACTGCCCTGTTGCTTGTCGAACCAGCTCGCCCGCAAGCATGACGTCAGAGTTAGAGTAGATGTGGAGCTGCTCGCCAGGAGTGCCGATCAATTCGCGGGACAACGATAGCGCCACTTGATCAGCGGCAAGATACAGGTCGCCGCCGTCCGGAACGCCGTCCCCATCTTCGTCGCCAAGCAACTCAAGCCCTGTTTTTACCGTCAACAAGTGCTCCACTGTGATCGCTGCCTTTGGTGTATCTGCCCATGCGCCGAAATAGTTTCCCAGGGGCTCCGCCAAACCTTTGATGTCGCCTGACTCAAGGGCTGCACCGACCAGAGCGCTGGTGACGCTTTTGGCGACCGACCAGCTGGTGACTAAGCTTGACGAGTCTCGGTCCTCAGCGTAGCGCTCGGCCACAATGGCACCATTTTTTATAATCAGCACAGCGCCAGTGTCGTTGCCCGCAGCAAAAGCGTATTCCAAGGCAGCATCTATAGCGTCTGGGCACATTCCCGAGGTTTCTGGTGTTGCCGTTTGCCAGGTATTCTCCGGCCAGTAAACGGTCGACGTATTACTGACCGATTTTGAACACCCCGCGGTGGCCACATTTGCTGAGCCCGAGCTCGTAGTGCTAGAGCTCGCTGTGCTTGGTGTCGTGTTCGAAGCAGAGCTGGCAGGCGTAGGGTCCGAGCCGCCACCGGAGCCGCCTCCACAGCCCATAAGAAAAAGCGTTATAACGATAAGTCTTGGCAACATTTAGCAAACCTCTTGCCTAGTTGTTGGTCAGTGACCCGGGGTCTTGATTGACTGATCGCTGCTGATCACCTCGGTCACAGCGCGGTGGATGGCCGGTGCAGTATCCGGCCCTAAAGACACGATTTCGCCGTAGGTTTCTTCGCTCTCTCCGTAAATCCACGGCGCTGCGTTGTCCCATTCACTCTTCGGGATAATGTAGCCGATGGCGTCGTTCGCGAGGTTAACCATCAGATTTACATCGCCCGGTAACTGGCTGCGCAAATGCGGCACTTCTTGAGGCGCCATAACGTAGTCTGCACCCACCGGATTCTCGATGCCGCCTACCGCGATTTCCGGGTACAACTCGCCCGGAATACCGGTAATCGTTGCATGACCTAATTGAATGAACGCAACTTCGCTTAAATAACGCACGAACGGTGGCGTTAGATGCAACTTAGGGTCACTGTCGACAAGTCCCGTCAGTGTTCCCAAAGCCAGCATGAAATTGTCGATGCCTAACTCGATCTCATGGGCGCGTATAGTCAGTTGTGGCTGCGGTGAGGGTACGAATTCCTGTTGCGTGGCCGCATTGATCACGCTGCGTGCCAAGCTGTGACCGAACGCTCGAGCTTTGTCATGTCCGGCACTGGTTATGCTTTGCTGTAAAAATATATCGTAGATCGGATCGCTGGGCCCCGAGGTCATCAGGCCCCCGATATTCCCTGTAAGCCACAATGTGGTGCCGCCGAGGCCGGTTAAGTGCAGTTCGTCGCCGTAGTAAATGCCCTCACTGACGCCCTTACGCAGATAGCCCGCAATATCAGAGGTCAAAAGCAGATTTTTGTCCCACGCCAGTTCTACGTGAATGCCAAAGTTAACCACCGTGCCGATAACCGATTGGTCTGGGCGCCGAAACAGCAGCGCTCGAATGTCTTCATCGATAATAATGGGTTTACGCTTGTCTTTAATTGGGGTGCGCGGGTCCGTTTTAATCCGCGCAATAGACAGCTCTGCCGGCTCTAAGTTGTCGATCGCCGATTCGACAGCCGTAAGAATCGCTCGCTGCAGGCTCAGCATGTAGTCGCTGTCTATACCGCTGGTAAAGAATCCGGGGCCCCATAAGCCTTGGGTATCCGGTCCTTCATGGTTGTGGGTAGCATGTACCATCAAATAGTCGATGCCCCAGTCGCTGGGGACGGAGCCACGCACTTCGAGCACAAATTTGCGCATCAAACCGATGGTGTCGGTGGCGACGATTGCTATCCGACGATCGCCGTCATCAATAACAACCGCAACCGCCATCAGATCATCTTTAACCCCTTGGGCGGCCCGTTGTTTTTGAAAGCCCGCGATCCAGACGGGGTCGAATACACCGTTGCCATTGAGGTCGGTCCATTCATCTATATCAGGGTCAAACTGGGCGTCATCGTTGACATCGACCCACTGATCGACGATTTCCGGGGTGATCGCAAGCTGCGCGAATCCAACTTGCAACTCGCCGGCATAGCCTGCCGTCGGACACAGTGAGGCGCAGATAAAGAGCGCAAGAATCCGGCATCGAATATGTAAATCGGCCAATATTTCCCTCCTGCGTAGCTGAAAAAAGGATCAGTCGGATGCGCGATATAGTGATGTGGATTCGCCAACGAAACAATCCTTAAAACTCTCCTGCTTAGGCTGCCTTGGAACGATGCTGTGTAGTCGGCAACTGTTGTGTAAGGGATATTTTGTGTATCGCGATATTGAGTCCTCGCCGCTAACGGTTTCTAAGGGGAGGTTATAATTTGCGTTGAACTCAGGGATAGATCGTATACATTCAAGGTGATCTTGGCGCAGGGAGAAAGACATGTTGATTGCAGATATTGAGGCGATGCAGGAGGAATTGACGGCCTGGCGCAGAGACCTTCACGCCCACCCTGAACTTGGGTTTGAGGAAAATCGAACCTCAGATTTTGTGGCGCAGAAGCTCGAGGAATTTGGAGTGCAGGTGCATCGTGGAGTTGGTAAGACTGGCCTGGTAGGGGTGCTGCGTGAGGGCAATGAGACCCGCTCAATTGGATTGCGTGCCGATATGGATGCGCTGCCGATCGTCGAACAGAATCACTTCCCGCACAGTTCGACCCGCAAAGGCGTTATGCACGCCTGCGGTCACGACGGGCATACGGTGATGCTGTTGGCCGCAGCGAAGTACTTAGCATCAACCAAGGATTTCCGCGGCCAAGTCAATTTCATTTTCCAACCCGCCGAGGAGGGCCTGGGCGGTGCCTCGGCAATGATCGACGATGGGCTATTTGAGCGCTTTCCATGCGATCGCGTGTACGCCATGCACAATGGGCCAGGGTTGCCGATAGGTAAGTTTGCCGCAGTTCCCGGTATCCGCACGGCCGCGGGGGCATTTTTTGATATCGAAATACAGGGTAAAGGCGGGCACGGGGCCTACCCGCATTTGGCGGTCGACCCGATTCCCATAGCCGCTACTTTGATCAGCGCTTTGCAGACGATCGTATCTAGAGTGGTATCGCCCAATGACAGCGCCGTGGTCTCGATCACCAAGGTGCAGGCGGGCGACGCCTATAATGTCATTCCTGACTCGGCGAGCCTAGCAGGCACTGTCCGCACGTTTTCAATGGAACAAATGGAGACCATTGAAACCAGAGTGACCAATCTGGCCAATAGTATCTGTGAAGCTCACGGGGCCCGCGCAGAAATATCATTTCGTGTGTTGTTTCAGCCGGTAATGAACGAGGCAGAGGCCACAACGTTTGCAGGAGACGTCTGCAGCGACCTCGTGGGTGACGCCAATGTCATCCGTCGCGGCGCCGCGGGTACCGGGTCCGAGGATTTTTCCTTTATGACCGGAAAGGTCCCGGGCTGTTATGTGATTATTGGCAACGGTGAAAACAGCGGTGCGTTGCATAACCCCAGCTACGATTTCAATGACGATGCCTTGGTCTATGGCGGCAGCTTCTTTGCACGCGTCGTGGAGCAAGAATTAGCTGCCGAATAGGCCATTTTGTTGTTACATCGGGCGCGCCGGCTGCGACCTTTGAGGTAGAATTCGCTCGGTTCAAAACACTCGCGTTCGCAGCATTTGCGCCCATAGCACAACTGGATAGTGCAACAGCCTTCTAAGCTGTAGGTTCCAGGTTCGAGTCCTGGTGGGCGCGCCACTCCCAAAGCTCTCACGCCTATCAATTGCAATAGCCAT
>DEBN01000156.1 GCA_002348825.1 Gammaproteobacteria bacterium UBA2955 | reverse complement strand
TGCGCGGATTTGTTGGTGGATAGCATCGGCGTCGAGCGGCCATTTAGCGATGCGGTCTTCCGCCGTCAGTTTATGCGCATAGGTAATGCCCTCGTTGGGCTGGGCCTGGGCTGGTGCCGGCAGATTGCGGAGCGTTTCGAGTAAGAGCTCGGCGCCTAACTCCGCTAGGGCCTGCTCCAAAGACTGGGCGGTTTGCTCGGGTTCGATGGCGAGGCTTTGCCGAGAAAGTACTGGCCCGGTATCCAAACCGGCATCCATTTGCATGATACAAACCCCGCTTTCCCGATCGCCTGCCATAAGCGCACGCTCAATGGGCGCCGCGCCACGCCAACGAGGCAGCAAAGACGCGTGGACGTTAATGCAGCCTAAACGGGGTAATGCAAGCACGCGAGCGGGTAGGATCAGTCCGTACGCGGCCACGACCATGACGTCGGGCGCAAGACGCTCTAGAGACTGTAAGTGTTCTGAAGCCCGTAGATTCGGCGGCTGGGCAATGGGCAAATTCAGCGCTTCGGCAAGCTGTTTTACTGGGCCCGCGCGTACCGCCCTGCCCCGGCCTTTGGGCCGGTCGGGTTGTGTTAGCACCAGTTCCGGCATGAACTCACTGGTGCACAAGGCGCTGAGAATGGTTGCTGCGAAGGTTGGTGTGCCCGCGAAAGCGATGCGCAAGTCAGTCACGTTCGGTAGCGAGTTGACGGAGTTTTTTGTTAATACGGTTCCGCTTGAGGCTGGATAAATAGTCGATGAACAGTTTCCCTTGGAGGTGATCGCACTCATGTTGAAGGCAAACCGCCAGCAGTTCATCGGCGCTTAGCTCGAATGGAGCGCCCGTTAGGTCTTGCGCCCGCACGTTAACGCGTTCGGAGCGGTCCACCCGCTCGTAGACGCCGGGCACCGATAGGCACCCTTCGTCACCGGACACTTTAGCGCCTAGCAGCTCAAGCTTTGGGTTGACCAGGACGAGAGGGTTGTCATTGTTTTCTGAGACGTCGATAACAATAACCTGTTTGTGCACGTTGACCTGAGTGGCGGCTAGGCCAATGCCTGGAGCCGCATACATCGTTTGCAGCATGTCTTCAGCCAGCGTGGCCAAGGTCGCATCGAAGGCGCTCACGACCGCTGCTCGAGTGCGCAATCTAGGGTCGGGATGAAGCAGAATATTTAGCAGTGACATAGACTTTGACAGGCTTGGAGAAAGAGAATTATAGCGCCAAGCCGGGATTTTTTTCGCAACAATTCAACCGTGCTCGATTGGGTCGCTTTAGGGCTTTTTAAAGAGGCAAAGGCGTACACTTTTGTCAGCGTTCTGCTGCTGTGCTGGCGCGATTGGATCAGCAGTATGCGAAGTGTCCTCCGATGAGAGCATCTCCGTGATCAGGCCAACAGCTCCAACGGCGCTGGGCATCGCCCCCAGCCCGCAGACCCAGCATCTCTTAACACTGTTGGCGACCTGGCCACGGCGATCTCTGTCGCGCTGGTTGTTTCGTGAGGACGGGGCGGCAAGTAAATTGCGGCGCCAAGCGCTGCCTTCTAAGATGGCACCACGACCGATTCGACAAACACGCTTTTTAGCGTCAACCGCCGCCTTAGGTGTTTCGGTCGTCGGCATTACCGACGCCGATTACCCGCCGCTGCTAAGGCAAATTCCCGACCCTCCGCTGGTGCTCTTTTATAAAGGGTCGCTTGGGTCGCTGGATCGAGCATGTGTTGCCGTTGTTGGAGCTCGTCGTTGCAGTTCAAATGGTCGCGTTGTGGCTGAGCGTATGGGTAGGGATTTAGCCGCTCAGGGCGTGTGTCTTGTGAGCGGCATGGCGCTCGGTATTGATACGGCGGCCCATATGGGCGTACTCGATCACGGGGGTCCGACGGTGGCCGTTCTAGGATGCGGTTTAGATCAGGTATATCCGCGATCCAATGCCGGGTTGGCTCAACAGGTGATCGATCGCGGTGGCGCGTTAATCAGTGAATATCCAATAAAAACACCGCCGTTGGCGCACCATTTCCCAGAACGCAATCGCATAATCAGTGGTGCCGCGGCGGCGGTGGTGCTTATCGAAGCTGGCGAAAAAAGTGGTTCGCTGATCACTGCGCGTATGGCGCTGGAGCAAGGGCGCGAGGTTTTCGCCGTGCCTGGGCCAGCGATGAGTGAAGTGAGTCGGGGCTGTCATCGATTGATTCAACAAGGCGCTGGCCTAGTTGTTAGTGCTCAGGACGTGTTTGATGAAATGCCAGAGCTGAAGATTCCAGGTCAGGGGGGCGACGCTGCCGCTGCGGAGGCACCGCCGCTATCCCCTCTCGCGCTGTCGGTACTGGAGCGACTTGACGGCTACGGTCAGTGTCTGGATGAGATTTCATCAGCGGTTCAGCGACAGACCCATGAGGTGAGTTTGGCTATGGTCGAGTTGGAGCTTGCTGGATTTGTGAGACTGGGTGGCGAGGGGTATATTCTCGCTTCCTAATACGAGGTGAGAAACATGGCTTGGGTGGCGATTTTAATGGGTTCGGAATCCGACTGGCCGACGATGCAGGCGACTACAGCTGTGTTGGACGCGTTGCAAATCAAATTCGAGGTGAAGGTAACCAGCGCCCACCGCACTCCAGCAGCGACGCAAGAATATGTCGCAGACGCTGAAACGAGAGGCTGCAAGGTTTTTATTTGTGCTGCTGGCATGGCGGCTCATCTTGCTGGAGCGGTGGCGGCGCACACCCAACGCCCGGTTATTGGTGTGCCGATAGACAGCGGGCCTTTGCAGGGTTTTGACGCCTTGCTGTCCACCGCTCAAATGCCCGGCGGTATCCCGGTCGCGACTGTGGCGGTGGGCAAGGCGGGCGCAAAAAATGCGGGCTACCTAGCCGCCCAGGTGTTGGCCACAGCAGACGATGCTTTGCATCAACGAGTGGTTGCCGATCGAGCAGCGAATCGTGACAAAGTTGCTGCGCAAGATGCGTCCGTACAGGCTTCCTTAAAGAATTAGATGCAAGGGCTACAGGCGGCTGCGCAAACATTGTCGCAAGGTGGAGTCGTTGCCCATGCAACGGAGGGCGTCTGGGGCTTCGCCGCTGATCCGAATAATGAAGCGGCGCTGCTGCGCGTATTACATTTGAAGCAGCGCACGGTTGATAAAGGGCTGCTGCTGTTGGGGGCTCGCGCGGATGTGTTCGCAACGGCTTTGGATCTCGTTGAGCCAGAGGTGA
>DEBN01000073.1:7038-12880 GCA_002348825.1 Gammaproteobacteria bacterium UBA2955 | reverse complement strand
GCAGGAAGACACAGCGCAACCTGCCAACGTCACGCCAGCGGACCTAATTTTACACAACGGCATCGTGATCAGCGTCGACGCAGAAAACCGGCAATACGAAGCCGTCGCTCTGCGTCAGGGGAAAATTCAGGCGCTTGGTAGCACCAGCGCTTTAAAAGCGCGCATCGGTTCGGAAACCGAGGTGATCGACCTGCAAGGCCGCACAGTTATCCCGGGACTTATAGAAGGACACGGACACTTTCTTAGTCTTGGACGGGCGCAACAGATTTTAGATCTAACGCAAGCGCAGTCTTTTAGCGAAATTGTGCGTCAGGTAGCAGCGGCAGCAGACAGCGCAGAACCCGGTGCCTGGATATTTGGCCGGGGTTGGCATCAAGACAAGTGGCTGGCCGAAGAGTTCAAAACTGTTGACGGCGTGCCGATAAACACCCCACTCAATGAAGTCGCGCCAGATAACCCGGTCTATTTAGGCCACGCCAGTGGCCACGCGGCGTTCGCAAATGACGCTGCCCTTGCCGCGGCGAACATTGTCAACAGCACGCCTAACCCCGATGGCGGCACGATTGTTCGATCCACGACGGGACGGGCCACGGGTCTATTACGAGAAAACGCTCAAAAGTTAGTGGAGGACAGCATCGCCGACTATATGGCGCTGCAAACCCCTGAGGAGTTGCGTGAAAATTTACTCGAACAAGTGCAGCTTGCAGGCCAGCTGGCGCTGGCTCACGGCATCACGTCTTTTCACGACGCGGGGGCGAGCTTTGCAGAGATCGACTTTTTTCGCAGTTTAGAGCAGAACAAACAACTGCCGCTGAGGCTCTACGTCATGATTCGGGGCGCCAACAACGAAGAGCTGGCGAGTCGCCTCAAAGACTATTACATGCCATCGGAAGAAAACGACTTTCTTACAGTGCGTTCGATAAAACGCCAAATAGATGGCGCACTGGGCGCGCACGGTGCCTGGTTACTCGAGCCTTACGCGGACTTACCAAACACTCGTGGGCTCATTTTAGAAACAGTGGAGGACATTGAAAAAACCGCGGAAGTCGCCATCGAGAACGGCTTCCAAGTCAATACGCACGCGATCGGCACGCGTGCAAATCGCGAAACCCTGGACCTGTATGAACGGATATGGGAACGCAAGGGCGCGTCAGGTAAGGCGCTGAGATGGCGCATCGAACATGCCCAACACATTCATCCCGACGATATTCAACGATTTGCCGAGCTGGGTGTGATCGCGGCTATACAGGGAGTGCACTGCACTTCCGACGGGCCATGGATCAGCACGCGTCTGGGTCCAAATCGCACCGAACAAACGAGCTACCGATGGCGCGATCTGCTGGATGCTGGAGTGAGAATCAATAACGGTACCGATGCACCAGTCGAGGACATAGACCCCTTCGCTTCATACGCCGCCTCGGTAACGCGCATTATGAACACCGGCAAGGCATTCTTTCCAGCCCAAGCCATGACACGAATGGAGGCACTGAAAAGCTACACCCTAGATAACGCCTACTCGGCGTTCGAAGAAGACATCAAGGGCTCGCTGGAAATTGGCAAGCTCGCCGACCTCGTGGTCCTTTCGGATAACTTGCTCACCGTGCCCGACGATCAACTGCAGAGTATCCTCGTCGACTACACTCTAATCGGCGGTGAAATTCGCTACCAGCGAAGCCAATAACTCCCATCTCATGACCAGCCAACCAAGTGAGTTATCAGAGCGGGATCCTGCCTATGGCTGGGTTATGGTGTTTGCCGTTTTCGTGCTCAGCGCGCTGTCGTTTGGCGCGCTCGGGTCTATATCGGTATTTTTAAAACCGCTCGCTACCGAGTTTGGCTGGAGCCGCGGCGAGACGGCCTTCGGCTATACCGTAATTTCTTTTTCTTCTGCACTTTTCGGCATACTTTGGGGGCACATCGCCGATCGTTACGGCAGCAGATATTTCGGTTTCATCGGCGCGGTAGCTATGACCGTAAGCCTATTTCTGTTGAGCAAGAATCAAAACATCTACCAATTCTACGGGCTGTATTTTTTGTTTGGTGCGTTTGGCAACGCCATTTTAACCTCACCACTGTATGCGAATGTAGGATTCTGGTTCCGCCAACGACCCGGGTTAGCGTTAGGGATTACCGCGGCCGGCGGCGCGGTCGGCCAGGGCATCATGCCCCTCAGCGCCGGTATCGCGATCAGTGCTTACGGTTGGCAAACGGCTTATCTGATCATTGCGGTGGGGTATTTCTGTCTTGCCTTCCCCATGGCGTTTCTTATTCGAGAATCGCCGACCCGACAAAACACTGATGTCGTCACGCTCGCGAGTGAACACTTGCCGGTTGATGAAAAAATAGCCGTGGCGTGGATCAGTGCGGCGATTATTTTTTGCTGCATCTGTATGTCTGTACCCATCGTCCACTTAGTACCGCTGCTGACTGATCAGGGCATGCCCGTCGATTCGGCAACGCAAGTGTTGATGCTGTTGATGTTCAGCGGCGCTTTGGGGCGGGTTTTAGGCGGCAAACTCGGCGATAGTATTGGCGCCCTGCCCGCTTATATGCTGATGTCTCTTGGGCAAACGATTTCGGTGGTATGGTTCCCTCACTTAGATCCTGGACTCAGTCTATACGTGCTGGCTATATTCTTTGGCTTCACCTACTCCGGCGTTATGTCGGCGATCCTGGTCTGCACACGAACCATGGTTTCAGCTGGATTCGCTGCACGCGCCATGAGCATTACCGCATTTTTTGGCTGGGTGGGCATGGGCTTGGGCGGCTACTTGGGCGGAGTCCTATTCGATCTGCGCGGCAGCTACGATTGGTCGTTCGGGTTTGCCATGCTAGTGGGTTGGGTCAACCTGACTATTCTTGCGTTGTTTGTTTTGTACACTAGGCGCGCACAGCGCAGACGCGTTTTAACATTGGCTGAGGAGGAAGCGTGGAACTAAACGATAAAGTAGCAGTAATTACCGGCGGCAGCGGAGGCATTGGCAAGGCTATGGCCAGCGCTTTTTTGCGTGAAGGTGCGAAGGCTGTTGTGTTGGCCGATCTAGATGCTCGGGCAGTTGCCGATGCGGCGTTGCACGTCGACCCAAGCGGTCTGCGTTGCTCGGGCACAGCCTGCGATGTGACCAACGAAGCGGACATTACCGCCCTAACCGAACACACTATCGCCACGCACGGACAGGTCGACGTGTTTTGCTCCAACGCTGGCGCCGGCGCCGCCGGCGTTCTCACCGACGCAGCCAACGACGTCTGGCAGAGCCAATGGGATTTGCATGTCATGTCTCATGTCTATGCGGCCCGCGCGGCTTTACCGGGGATGCTCGAGCGGGGCTCCGGTTACCTGTTAAATACCGCGTCCGCCGCTGGCCTGTTAGCCGCGCTAAATTCCGGCCCGTATACGGTTACCAAGGCAGCGGCAGTAAAGTTTGCAGAATTTCTTGCCATCACTCACGGCGATGACGGTATAAAGGTCTCGGTGTTATGCCCGCAAGGGGTTAATACCGCTATGGGCCCCAAAAGTCTGGGTGATGGAATGACCGATGGCATTATTGAGGCCGACCAGCTGGCCGACGTCGTGATCGAGACCATGCGCGAGGAGCGTTTTCATGTGCTCCCCCATCCTGAGGTCGAAGAATACGTAAGGCGCAAGGGTGATAACGTCGACCGCTGGCTCGTGGGTATGCAGCGCCTCCGTCGCAAGTCTATAGACGCGGCCTCTTAGTCGGCAGCCACCGGCGTGTAGTCGCTGTAAGTGGCCCTCATCGCCCGATCGACAGCCATGACACCGAAAGCACGCACGGTCATTTCGAACTGCATCGTTACCGGCAGCAGCCGACCACACCGGCCTGCTGCCTGACCCGCCTGAGTTATCTGTGCAAATTCAAAGCGACTGAGAAAGTGTTCAACCTTGACCCCAATTTGCGGCTTGAATGGCCCAGGGCTGGCAATTTCTAGGAACTCTACGCACCGTTCGGGTTTACTGATGTGCAATGTACCGCGCATTTTCGACATCATTTTCTTACTGCCACCGACACCTCGCGGCTCAAAGCCGATACGCCACCCGTTGCGGTCCTCGGCCAGCAATCGCACTGAGTCCACATTAATGGAATCCAACGGACCAGCGGCCGCGTCGCCGTTGCGTTTGCTTTCCCGTTCGCGCTGCTCGCGTTTCTGCTGACGAAAATCAGCTTGTTCTTGAGCGCTCGGCGATCTCGCATCAACAGAAACCAACAACCATTGCTCGCTCTGGGAACGACCTGGATCGTAATTCGCAATGCGTTCCACATCACCATCGTGGGAAACCTCAGAGAATCGCCAATGGCTTTGGACATCCGATTCCACGGTTGCAAACGCTTGCCGCACGAGATCGGGTAATTCGAGCTGGGCATTCTGCGCCTGCAACGACCCCGCCGCAGCGCAAATGAGCACTCCAGCGAGGATTCGCTTAGGCACACAAACCCCCATCAATTATCAGTTCAGTACCGGTCATATAACTGGATTCATCACTGGCGAGGAAAACCACGCCGTTCGCAATATCTTGCGGTTGGCCGAGCCGGCCTGTGGGCACTGTTTGAGCAGCCATAGACTCCAAATCCAGAGTATTCATACCCGCCTCTAGCAGCTCGGGATTCATCTTGTCCCAAATCGGCGTTTCGATCACGCCGGGATGTACCGAATTCACGCGCACCGGCCAACGACTCACCGCGCATTCCCGAGCAACGCCCTTGGTTAGCAATCGCACGCCCCCTTTTGTCGCATTATAGGCGGCGAGATTCGCCGCGCCCTTTATGCCGGCTACAGAAGAAATATTAATCACCGAGCCGTTACCGCTGTCGATCATGGCTGGGATGGCATGCTTAATGCCGAGGAACACCCCATCCAGATTAATCGCCTGTTGCCGCTGCCAATCCGCAAGACTCATGGTCAATATGCTGCCGCCCACTGCAATGCCAGCATTATTCACAAGGATATTCAGGCCGCCGTAGCGTTTTACGGTGTCGGCGACGCACGCCTGCCACTGATCCTCGGCGGTAACATCGAGCATCTGAAAACTGGCGCTACCGCCGTTCGCGTCGATGTCCGCGCAGACTTGACGCCCGAGCTCACTATCGATGTCGGCAACCACAACTTGCGCACCCTCTTCGGCCAAACGAACTGCGCTGGCCCGACCAATACCCGAAGCACCTCCGCTAACGATGGCTATTCTTCCCGCTAATCTGCTCATACCCCTCCCCAAATGACTGTGATGACCTGCTCGGCCATATGATTCACTGTTCGACAACCGAAACATCCGAGCCTTATCGAAAAATTACAGTTGCCCCACTTCGATGTCCTTGCTACAAACTTTGGCAGCTTTAATACAACGGCTCAACAACAAACAGGGGGAATTATGTCTACCAGTGAAAGCGACCTTTTCGAATTGGCCATGTCCGATGAGGCCCAGCCTTTGATGGCGGCGGTACAAAGCCATATCACGAAAAATGTGGAACCAATCACCGAGGAGTTTTTCGCACTGGATGCGGAGAAGGTCGATCGCTGGTCTTGGCATCCGCGGCAACTGGAACTCTTGGACGGCGCCAAAACAGCGGCGAAAGACGCCGGATTGTGGAATTTTTTCCTTCCCGACGCGGATACCGGTGAAGGGCTAACGAATCTTGATTACGCCTACATCGCCGCAGAACTGGGCAAATCGCCCCTAGCTTCGGAATCCCTGAACTGCAGTGCTCCAGACACCGGCAATATGGAGGTATTGGAGCGAGTCGGCACACCGGAACAGAAAAAGCAGTGGTTAGAACCGCTGCTGAACGGCGAAATTCGCTCGGCTTACGCGATGACCGAACCTGCT
>DEBN01000073.1:4511-6721 GCA_002348825.1 Gammaproteobacteria bacterium UBA2955 | reverse complement strand
TTACGCGATGACCGAACCTGCTCTGCCATCTTCCGACGCAAAAAATATCAGCACGCAAGCGGTACTTGACGGCGACGAATGGGTAATAAACGGCGAAAAGTATTACATCTCTGGGGCCGGCGATCCGCGTTGCAAAATCATGATCACCATGGTCAAAACCAGTCCTGATGCCGCCCCCAATCGCCAGCAATCGCAAATACTGGTCCCCACAAACACCCCCGGGGTTGAAATTCTCGAGGGCATGCAGGTATTTGGTCAGGATCATGCGCCACGCGGCCACATGCACATTAAATTTACGGATGTGCGTGTGCCGAAGGAAAATATCCTGCTCGGCGAAGGTCGCGGTTTCGAAATATCTCAAGTGCGGCTCGGGCCAGGACGCATTCATCACTGTATGCGCTCCATTGGCAAAGCTGAGAAAGCTCTGGAATTGATGGTAAAACGTGCCGGTACCCGGGTCGCGTTCGGCAAACCCATCGCAAAATTAGGCAAGAATGTTGAGGTGATTTCCCGCGCACGTATCGAAATCAATGCAATGCGACTTGCGGTGCTGCAAGCCGCTAAAGCCATGGACGTGCTGGGCAACAAAGAGGCCCGCGTTTATGTCAGTGCGGTCAAGGCCATGGTGCCGGAAAAAGTCTGCCAGATTATCGATCAAGCCATTCAAATTCATGGCGCCACCGGGATTTCGCAGTGGACGCCGCTGGCCTCTATGTATACCGATTTAAGGCATTTGCGTTTCGCCGACGGCCCGGATGAAGTGCATCATATGGTAGTGGGACGCGCTGAATTGCAAAAATACGACCTGTGGTAGTCGCATAGCGCGGTGGGGCTAACCGCCGGCGAATTTAACGGTTAGCCCACGCGCTTCCAACATCGCTTTAATAGGCTCACGGTGGTCGCCTTGAATCTCAATACGCTGTTCCTTGATCGCACCGCCGCTACCGCAGCGAGCCTTTAGCAGCTTACAGACTGCCTTCAACTCGGTCGGGGCAATGCCACTGATGACACAGACGGCCTTACCACCCCGGCCTTTCGTTTCACGTTGAATCCTAACGATCCCATCGCTGGGTATTGCTTCATTTTCTTGTTCCCGCTCTGGCAGCCGCACCCGACCGCGCTCGGTGGAGTAAACAAGTTTCGAGTTACGTTTATTCACCGCGCCTAAGTTGCTGCTAGCGAGGCCGCCGGTAAGGCCGACTTACCTAAAATATGATCAGAGATTTTTTCCGCCATCATAATCGTCGGCGCATTGGTGTTGCCCGCGATCAGGGTCGGCATCAACGATGCATCGACAACCCGTAATCCGGAAAGCCCGTGAACCTGACCCTGCTCATTCGTTACCGCCATTGGATCGCTGCCCATCTTGCAGGTGCCCACCGGGTGGTACAGTGTCTCACCCGTTGCTTTAATCCATTCATCCAACTCCGCATCATTGTCGACGTTTACCTCTGGTCCCGGCTTCAATTGCGCGCCTCGATATTCGTCGAACGCCTGCTGCTGAAATACCCTTCGGGTCTCTCTGAAACCATTCCGTGTATCGATTAGGTCCTGCTCAACCGAGAAGTAATTAGGGAAAATCGCCGGAGCATCGTTTACATCCGCGCTGCGCAGCCCGATACGTCCGCGACTCTGCGGTCGACAAGCATAAACGACGCTGGAAAATCCATGCTCGGTGGGCACGCCCGCACGCCCATGCACATCTTTGACTGCGACCGAGGCATAATGGATCTGCATATCAGGCAACGGTTTATCTGGATGCGAACGGATAAACGCCCCGCCTGCAGTCGGCGGATAGGAGGCGTCGCCGCGACCCTGAAGAAGATACTGAATGCCAGCCAACAGCGTGCGCAATGTACCTGAGGAGCGGTGCAGGGTTATCGGTTGGGTGCACGCAAATTGGCTGACAACCCCAATGTGATCCTGCAGATTTTCGCCGACGCCGAGCAGTTCGTGAACAACGTCGATACCATGCCGCTGCAACTCGGAGCCGGGACCTACTCCACTGCGTAAGAGTATTTGCGGCGAATTCAGCGCACCCGCGCTCAGAATGATTTCTTTATTGGCTTTAAGCGTTTGCCGTTGGCCTTTGATAACCACGTCTACGGCAATTGCTCGACGACCGTCAAAAACAACCCGATCAACAGTAACGTCTGTCAGCGTCGATAAATTCGGACGTTCGAGCACTGGATGCAAATACGCTTGTGCCG
>DEBN01000073.1:3980-4126 GCA_002348825.1 Gammaproteobacteria bacterium UBA2955 | reverse complement strand
TGCCGCCCGTTAAAGTCCTCCGTAAGCGGGAAGCCGGCTTGCTGCCCCGCTTTCACAAACACATCCAATAACGGATCATCTGTTCGATTAGACTTGGTTACCGACAACGGGCCCTCTGTACCGTGGTAGTCGGGATCACCATCCCC
>DEBN01000073.1:0-3601 GCA_002348825.1 Gammaproteobacteria bacterium UBA2955 | reverse complement strand
CCTTGATTGCCAGCCTGGCTCCACTGGTCATAATCAGCCGCATTGCCGCGGATATAAACCATCGCGTTGATCGACGACGAGCCACCCCAACCTCTTCCTCTAGGCCAATAGAAGGATCGCCCGAGCCGCTCATCTTCTTCAGTGATGAAGCCGTAGTTTTGCGCGTTAGCTTCGGGCACCAATTGAGCGTATCCCGCGGGCATATGAATAAAGAGGTTTTTATCGCGCCCACCCGCTTCCAACAGCATCACGCTTTGCTCGCTATCGGCGGACAAACGATTCGCCAGCACACAACCTGCGCTGCCCGCACCTATTACGATGTAGTCATAATCTTGCATTCGGTTATTCCTTAAGCCAGAGCCCCAAAGGGCGATTAAATCCTTGACCCAATTTACACTGCTTCAATTCAGAGCGCTTGCACAAGTTATGGATTTCTTGTTGCAATGTGCGCACCTCATTACCCTGCTAGTTGCGACGAACAAATCATGTCTACCTTTTTTCAACGCCAGCGCGCCATAGGCGCCATTTTTTTCCTTGTTGTTTATTTCACATGCTACAGCGCGACTGCGACCGCTGCCGGCAGCGGCGCGCGCGCCTTCGCACAGCTGGAACAGACGCTGCCCACGCCAAATGTTTACCGTTCCGCCTCCGGCGCGCCAGGTAGCCGTTACTGGCAACAACAGGCGAATTATAAAATCGACGTGGAACTCGACGCCGAAAACCGTGCGATCCGGGCACAACAAACCATCCGCTATACCAACAACTCGCCCGACCACTTGAACTACCTTTGGCTGCAGCTCGATCAAAATCGATTTGCTGAAAACTCTCTCGACCGGCGCTCACAAACAACAAACTCGAAGCGTGACCGGATAAGCTTCGACCGTATGCGTGCGGCACAGTCTTTCGCTGACAAACAGCATGGCTATACAGATCTGACGGTAACCAATGCCGCCAGCAAGCCTATGCCCTTTACCGTTATAGATACCATGATGCGCATTGATCTGGCGCGAGCGTTAGAACCAAACCAGTCCGTAACATTTAATGTCTCTTGGCGTTTCAACATCATCGAAGAGGCCGCCATAGGTGGCCGCGGGGGCTATGAGCACTTCAAAGACAATGGCACCGACATTTTCTTTCTCGCCCAATGGTTCCCGCGCATGGTGGCCTACACCGATTATGCGGGTTGGCAACATAAAGCGTTTCTTGGGCGCGGTGAATTCACCTTGGAGTTTGGCGACTATGAGGTCGCGATTACCGTTCCCAAGGGCCATATCGTTTCAGCCACCGGCGAGCTAAATAATCCTAAACAAGTACTCACTACCGAGCAGCGCCGACGGTTGGCTCAAGCCAACGCTAAACGACCTACTTTTATCGTCACACCCGAGGAAGCTCTGGCCAACGAAACCATGCAGCATCAGGGGCAGCGCACGTGGCGGTTTCGCGCTAAAAACGTTAGGGATTTTGCCTGGGCGTCGTCCAGTAAATTCATATGGGACGCGATGTTGCATGAGCAGCCGGGTGCCGAATACGACCGAGTGCTGGCCATGTCGTTTTATCCCAATGAAGCGGAACCCATCTGGTCACATTACTCAACCCATGCGGTTATCCATACTATGGAAGTGTATTCACGCTTTTCTTTTGACTACCCCTACCCCACAGCACAGTCGGTAAATGCTTGGGAAAGGGGTGGTATGGAGTACCCGATGATCACCTTCAACGGCTATCGACCTACCCAGCCGCAGCAAGAGCAGCGCAACACTCAAAGCGAATCCAAAGCCGACGCCACGGACCCGAAAGCCTCGAAAACGCCCACCTATTCGCGGCGCATTAAGTACGGCCTTATTGGCGTCATCATTCACGAAATAGGCCACATCTACTTCCCTATGATCGTCAACTCAGACGAACGGCAATGGACCTGGATGGATGAGGGCATCAATACATTCTTGGAGTATGTTGCTGAGCTGGAATGGGAGGAGCAGTTTCCGGCATTTGGTGGCAAAACCAACATCCTCGACTACATACCCGACTACATGACCTCGACCAATCAGGTTCCGATCATGACCCAATCCGATTCCATTCTGCAGTTTGGTCCAAACGCCTACTCTAAACCCGCGGCCGCGCTCACCGTTTTGCGTGAAACTGTTATGGGCAGAGAGGCGTTCGATTTCGCTTTTCGCACCTATGCCCAGCGCTGGAAATTCAAGCGACCTACACCCGCAGATTTCTTCCGTACCATGGAGGACGCTTCTGGCGTCGACCTAGATTGGTTTTGGCGGGCATGGTTCTACACTACGGACCACGTCGATATCGCTATTAGCGATGTTCGCGAGTACCGCATCAAGAGTCTCGACCCGGAAATTGATTTTCCACTCGATCGACAGGAGAACGCACGACTGGAGCCCGAGCCAGTGATGCAACAGCGTAACGCCGATTCGGGTCTGATTACCCGCCTGCAGCGGTTTCCCGAACTGAACGACTTTTACAACAGCAATGATCAGTTCACGGTATCTAATAAAGACCGCAACGACTATGTCAAAGACGTTGAGGGTCTGGAGGAGTGGCAGCGCCAAGTCCTAGATCGCGCCTTGACGGAAAAACCGTTCCTCTACTTTGTAGATTTCGAGAATATCGGTGGCGTGGTGTCGCCGCTGCCGCTGAAAATGTATTACGCAGACGGCGCTAGTCGCGAAATCACGTTACCCGCAGAACTTTGGCGGCGCGATGCGGAAAACGTCACGCATCTTTTTATTGAACCCAAAGCAATCTCACGCATTACATTAGACGAACGCCATCAGACTGCAGATGCCGACTTTGCAAACAATTCGTTTCCCCAGCAGATTCGACCCTCGAGGCTCGAGTTGTACAAACGCAAACGCAAAGAGCGAAACTTGATGGCGGACATGTTGGTCGAATTGACGGCTGCCAAAGACCAAGACAAGGAAGGCGGAGCTGCCTTGCCGCTGGAGCCGCAGCAACAGATATCCAATTGATATGCGATGGTTCCTTAAGCCGGCTCGCTGGAGCGCGTTCGCGGTACTGTGCCTTGTGGTCCTGCAGTACGCATATCCACATAGGCAGCCCATAAGCTGGAGCGATGTGGAGCTGAGTTCAGATCAACGCCAAGCACAGATTACCCATCGCCTGCATATACACGACGCCGTTAAGTGGCTGCACAGTCAGGGCCGACTACAGCCGAATCTGGACGATCTTAAACAGCGCGCCTTGATCGCCCTTTATGCGGCAAACAATACGCAGTTCTGGCAACAAGATAAAAGCCCAATCGCGATTCAGGTAATCGGTGCGGAAACACAGGGCGATTACCTGTTCATTTATCTCCAATCCGAAATCGCGTCGCGACAGATTACGCATCTACACACGTCGATTCTGATGGCGCTCAATCCCCTCCAGCGCAATCGAGTCAATGTCTTATCGGAAAATGCGCAAACATCTTTCGTGTTTTCGGCAAAGACGCCACCTCAGGCAATAACCGCTGTTGTTAGGCAATAAACGCGGGGCAAAAAAAAGCGCCGCAGAGCGACGCTTTTTCCATTGATTGCGATCAATTGCTCACAATTTAGCCGTCGCTGAGCGTGTACTCAAG
>DEBN01000041.1:3775-11558 GCA_002348825.1 Gammaproteobacteria bacterium UBA2955 | reverse complement strand
TGGTCGGATGAGATCTTCAGCAATATCGGTGACATCTTATTTGGCACGCCTAGTGCCGAATCCGAACGCGCGGCGTCAGAGATGGACGCTTATTTTTTGCAGCGTATAAGTGAGATTCGGCGCAATCCTAAGAATCATCTCCTCGGTCAATTGGTTGGAATAGAAACCGAAGACGGCAAGTTGGACGATGAAGAACTGTTGAGCTTTTGTCGCTTGCTATTGATCGCTGGTAACGAAACCACCACGGGATTGATTACTGCCTCAGCACGAATTTTTCATGAACAGCCTGAAACTCTGGCCCAGCTAAAACAGCAACCGGAACTTAGCGGCGCATTTATAGAAGAAACGCTGCGCTACTATTCGCCTTTTTCAGCCACTGTAAGACGCACCACCAAGGATGTTGAGTTGGCCGGCCAGAACATTGTCGCCGGAGAGCTTGTGTTGCCTTTGATCGCTTCGGCAAACCGCGACGAGCGCGTGTTTGATGCGCCCGATACGTTTCAGATCGATCGCAGTCCGAATCCGCACTTAGGCATGGGCTTCGGCATCCACTTTTGTTTGGGCGCGCACTTAGCGAGGCTTGAAGGCAGAGTCGTCGTAGAGCAAATGGCTGAACGCTATGCCAGCGTTGCATTGGCCAAGCCAGAGAAGGCGACGGTTGGCAACCTAGGGGGACCAAAGGAATTAGCGATTAGGGTTGGGTAGTTACGCTGACGCTTTTTACCTGCCCGTCACACGGCCCTGGGGAATAACTTTGCGGGTCGTACATGCGGTTCCCGGGCCGCATTGAGTCTAAGGAGAAGCGGGGAATGGACGTAAGTGTCGAAATACCAAGTTGCGCTCTGGGTGAGGATCCAGAAAACATGTACGCAACATTGCAGGAAGCGGGCTGCTTGGTAGTAACAGGGCTCGCAACGCCCGCAGAATTAGACGCGGTTAAGTCGGAATTAGATCCTTATCTTGCTGCAGCTGAGGTCGAAGCGGATGACACGGAAGCGTTCTATCCTGGCCATACGCGCAGGGTTATCGCGTTAATGCACCGGTCGCCAACGCTTCGTCAGCTCATGACCCATCCCACGGTTGAGCAACTAGGTGACCGTCATCTTTTGCAGAATTGCAAGAAGTGGCAACTTAACGTCAGTGCCGCGCTGCAAATCGGGCCCGGGGCGAGAGACCAGATTTTGCATCGAGAAGAGGACTTGTACGACTATTGGGCGCCGCCTCGACCTAACTTAATTCTGGCGTCTATGTGGGCAATATCGCAATTCACGGCTGCGAATGGCGGTACGCAGATCGTCCCTGGAAGCCATCGTTGGGCCGCTGACCGTGTAGCTCAGCCGCATGAAATTGTGCGTGCGGAAATGCCACCCGGTGCAGTGCTTTTTTGGTTGGGTGGCACGCTTCACGGTGGCGGTGCCAATCTGACCCGCGACGAATGGCGCTATGGCGTGATACTCACTTACACCTTAGGGTGGCTTCGAACGGAAGAAAATCAGCACCTCTCAATACCCTTTGCGGAAGCACTGGCATTGCCTGAAAAAACACGGACCCGGCTTGGCTTCGATACGGACTACAACGGTCAAGGTTTGGGTTTTTACGACCCAAGCGTTTTGTTGCCAGATTGATCGACCTGCAATGAACTGTTCGCTGACTGCGACAAGACCATCTGCGCCGATGACCGCGACGCGATTAGTTGTTTTAACGCTATCGCCGTACGGCAGATATCCACACTTGTTATGGGGGTGGCTGTGATACCCAAGGCGCTTTTCCCCGATCTGCGTGCCGTGTTCAGTGTCGATTTACGTGGGCTGGCGCTGTTTCGTATCGCACTCGGGCTGATCCTCATTGCCGATCTCCTCATTAGAGCGCCCGATCTCATTCTATGGCTGAGCGACGATGGGCTAACGCCGAGAGAATGGATTATTCAGTGGAATAACGAGTGGCGCCTTTCTCTATATTTTATCCACGGTCACTGGCTCTGGGCGGCTTTGCTCAACTGTGTGGCAGCGTTGAGTGCGGTGGCTTTGATACTCGGTTATCGGACCCGCCTTAGCACCTTGGCTAGTTTTGTGCTGCTGGGATCTCTGCATTTCCGCGCGCCGATGCTCTTGCAGGGTGGTGATATCCTGCTGGTGGCGATGCTGTTCTGGAGCATCTTCCTGCCCATGGGCGCGCGTTATTCGATCGATGCCACTTTAGTGCGTGATAGGGGTCAGGAGGCGGCTATAAATGCCGGCTCGCCAAAGTTCCCAAGCGCACATTTGAGCGTCGCCAGCGCCGCTATTTTGCTTCAGGCCATGGCCGTGTACTTTTTTTCCGCATGGCTAAAAACCGGGGCCGAATGGCAACTGGATGGAACGGCTATCTACTACGCCTTGCATCTCGACGACATCAATACCTGGTTTGCCCAGCAGTGGCGAGACTGGCACAGCCTCACGGTACCGCTAACTCATTATGTATGGTGGCTAGAGTTTGTTGGGCCGGTGCTGATTTTTTCCCCTTGGCTCAATCCTATGTTTCGTTATTTGGGGGTTCTAGCGTTTGTAAGTTTAGAGGTGGGATTTCTACTCAACCTTGAAATCGGCCTATTTCCGTTTATATCCATCGCCACGATGCTGCTGTTCTTGCCGTCGAGTTTTTGGGACCGCCTACAAACAAGGTTATTTGCGCCGCGGGGTCGGCGGGCTAACAGGCTTACGGTTTACTATGACCAGCCCTGTGCGTTTTGCGAGAAAACCTGCCACCTGCTTCGAACCTTCCTACTGCTTGACAAGGCTGAGATACAGCCGGCCCAGAGCAAAGAAAATATCGCTCGATTGCTCGAACAAGAGTTTAGTTGGGTGGTCGAAGACCACACCGGCGCGCTTACCACTAAGACCGCTGCGTTGGCAGCCTTGTTCAGAGCCTCGCCGGTGTTTTTCGTGCTCGCTCCGGTAATCCAGTTTGCCTCTCCCGTGGGCGATCGTATTTACCATTGGATTGGTACCCACCGCGACGGATTTGGTCGGGTGTTTGCGGTGTTGTTGCCGTGGCGGAGTACTGCTAAATACCCCGGCCTCGGTTCGCAGCTGTTTGTGGCGGTGATGTTGCTGAGCGTCATGGCTTGGAATATTCAAACCATTCCAGCGTGGCGTTCGGCGATTGTTAAACAATTCGGTTTGCAGGAAAACGCGCGACTGCCCGTAGAACCAGTGTTGCGATTGCTCAACCTAACGCAAACATGGGACATGTTTGCGCCCTATCCTCGTAAAAGCGACTCTTGGCTGGTGGTGCCTGGACTCACCACTCGGGGCGACCTGGTGTATTTGGAAACCGGATCGCCGGCGATGAGCGAGCAGGTAGAAACGCAGCTCAAAAATATTCAGGTTTTTGATAACTACCGCTGGCGGAAATATTTACAGCGACTCGCCAGTAAGCGGCATCGAAAATATCGGCAATATTATGCGCGCTGGTTGTGCGAAAACTGGCGGCATCCGCAGAACCCGGAGGTTGGCCTAGCAGGTTTGTTTATATACAGCAAAACACAAGTTACTCCGTTGCCGGGCGAGGCGGAGAATTCGGTATCGGCCAAGCGCATCTGGCGCCATTGGTGTGCTGGGCACACTGAAGAACAGGTCACTGCGCAGCTCAATCAACTATTGGGGCTAACGCGCTAAAGCGCGTCAGTCCAACAGGTCGCTCAAAAACGGTTTGTTGGCTCGCAACTCATCTTCACTGATTCCGCGCATTTCATAGGGCAGCACTATCCACTGGTCGGTTGTATGCAAGAAATAATCGGGATCGGGCGCGGTGACGTCGGTGTGTTTCCATAATGCCGCTACGCGCACATCTTTTGGCATGTTACGACGCAGCCCCATGGATAATTGATCAACCACGGCACGAGTGTGGCGGCCGCTGCGGTAAACATCGTCAACGATTAGTAGTCGGTCCTCAGCACTTAACGCCTCCAGTGCGTAGCTTTTGCCGTGCACGCGAATACCTTCTTTAGCGGCCGTCGACCGCTCGTATTGAGGTCGGCCTTCGTAGGACGTCCGAATGGTGGTGTGGTCGGTAGCCACACCCAAGTAGGCAAGGCATTCCTGCACCGCGAGGGCCACGGTGCTGCCACCGCGCCACAGTCCGACAATGAAGGTCGGTCGATAACCGCTGGCATAGATGGCTGCGCCCAAGCGGTAGGAATCCGCGATATGAGTTTGTTCGCTGGCAAATAATTTGTCGGTCTGGGATACATTCATGAGGCCAGTATCTGCGCTGTGCGGTATAAATTATTCATTCTGATAGGCAACTGTACGTTGTGTTGTTAACCCAGTCTTATTGATAATGGCGCCATGACGGAAAAATTCTACATTGGTGCAGAAGATTTACTCGCCGACTCATTTCGCCTAGCCAGGCGCGTTCACCAAAGCGGTTTTGAGCCTACCTTTATTATGGCGCTCTGGCGTGGAGGCGCGCCCATTGGTTTGGCGGTGCAAGAATACTTTGCTTATCACAACATCGAAACCGATCATATTCTTGTTCGAACCAGTTCTTACCACGGCATAGATCAGCAGTCGCGCAACGTGATCATCCATGGTCTGAGTTATCTGGTAAAAAACTTGTCGGCCGAAGATCGCGTGCTCATCGTTGACGACGTCTTCGATACCGGTCAAACCATCAATGCCATCATCGACACAATGGCGACGCAGTTGAAACTGAATCTTCCCCAAGATATTCGTGTTGCGGTGCCGTACTTCAAGCCCAGCCGTAACGAAACGGACCGCATACCGGAATATTTCCTACACGAAACCGATGAATGGTTGATTTATCCGCATTCGGTTGAAGGGCTCACACCGGAAGAAATCAAAGCCCATAAGCCCGAGCTTTATGAGGTCCTGAGCCACCACCTATAAAGCGGGCGGCTGTGCGTTGGCTAAAAGCGCGCTTCAAAAGCGCTGAGGCGTTTTTCTAATTCCCATTGCAGCGTGGCCTTAGGACTTGCTGCTAGAAATTCGGCGCACATTCTGCTCGTATCTGTAGAGCCCAGATCCTGGTTAGCGCACGCCGAGACGGCCTGGCCTTTCTCAGGGTTGTCGAATAACCGCGCTCCGGGCAAAAAACTGTATTGCAGAGAGTTGCGGGCGAAGCCGCGAAGTTGCGAATAACCAAGGTTATAGGTCGTAGCGGCGCGCTGATATTCGTGGGTTAGGTCGATACGCGATACCCCTTCGTCATCCGTTGACAATGTCACGGGTACGCCGTATTCGAGATAGGTGGGCAACGGGTGCGCGGCGCCTGTAATCCCTAAAATGACATCGTTGCTGGTCAGATTAATCTCAACCATGACATCTTGTTTCGCCATGGTCTTCAGCAGGCCATCCATGTCGTCATCGTAGGCGATGTCAATGCCGTGACCAATGCGGGTTGCTCCGGCGGTTGCGACGGCGTCGCGAATATGCCAACCAAGATCCTCCGGCGGCACCAGGCCCATGGTCAGCTCGCCCGCGTGCAGTGCGATGCCAGCGGGACGGCTTGGAAATGCCGCGCTGAGTTCGGCGACGAATCGCATATGCTGTCGGTAGTCGCGCAGCGCAATGCGATGGTCTTCCGGAGCGACGAAGTTCAGTCCGACAACGCGCGGGTCGGCCTGTATCAGTTTAACCGCCAGCAGCGTTTGGGCGTACACCTGAACTGGCGCGAAGGTGCGCAACACCTGAGCTTGAAAGCGTACCGTAACGTCGCAGCCTGTCGGCGTGACGGCCGCCTCGCTGCTGCACCCCAGCAGTTGTTTTTGACGTATCTCAATATCGTCCAATTGCTTAACTACAGCATCGACAATGGTGTCGACCTCGGCGTGATTGATCCGTTGACCAAAAGGCCTATCTAACCGGCCGCTGTGTGCGGCTAACTGGGCAACCTCGAGCATACCGAGGCTAAGCATCAATTCTAAATACACCATGTTCTGCCGCCCGGCGCGGCGACGTGCTTCAGCGACCATGTCGCCGAATCGGCCCATGGCCGCCGATCGAAAACGATCGAATGTGGCAAAGAATTGATCGTGGCCAGAAATTGAGCGACGCGCGAAGTTGCGAATGGACAGCGCATCGATGATGGGCTCCATTGGCGTACGCGATGCATCGGCCATAATTTCGTCAAGGTTTGCCGCACTACCGCAGGGCGGCGGCGTGATGATGTGGGTGTCAAGGTCGATACACTTGCCGTCCTCCCGTGCCCAAGCTAAATACGATTCGGCGTAAATCGCCCCGGAAAGGTGATTGTGTAGGTCACCCCCTTTTGGAAATTGTTGCAGAAACTGTCGTAGTTTCACGGGATCTTGTTTGACCGATTCAAAATAGTGCGCAGCGCTGTTGGCTAACGCGCTCGCGGCTGGAAACGTTAGCAAAATAATTAGCAGAGCTTTGCAGGCGGTGGCAGCCCTGATTGGAGTGGCTGTGGGATTCATGGATACAGCTTAATAAGTGCCCGGTGCATCCACAGCTTGGATTATTGAGATCATTCTTTGCTACCCGGTACCGTCATAGAGTATCGGTCCCAATTTTCGAGCAGTTCGTCGATGACTATGGAGCCGGCGATGTAAATGTTCTCCAATGAAGCCTGTAAGCCGGCGTAGCCGTCGTTTTCTTTGAGCAGGTTTTCTGCGGCTGTAACGCCAGGTGGTTGCATGGTGTAGTTGCTGCCACCGCGCAGCACTAAAAAGCGCTCGACGTCGACTTTGTTGATTTTATCCAGATAGTACAAGGCCTGATAGGTACCGGTGTCCTCCATTGCGGAGGTGACAAAATCCGTGGCCCCGTCCGACCAATAGCTGACCCAGCGGTTGGCCCATTCATTCATCAGTGCGCCGTGCCAAAAGGTCATAGCGGCAATATGGCCGCCGGTGAGTACGAACGGTGGCTTTTGCGCGTTAGGGTGCTCGGTGTAGAGGTCGCGGGTAGCCGCCAGAGCCTCCGGGTCGACCAGCGGTGCGTCCTTGGTCAGTTCGTAGGCCCAATCGCGCAAGGCCGGGTTGGCTTGAAACATTTCTCCGGTGGGTTCCGGTCGTGCCGGGTCGTAGGGGAACTGGGTGTAGCGAGCGAAAAAGCCGGTGTCCCAATCTGCTGGCATCTCTCGTGCGTCGATCTCATGGCCGAGGTCGCCGTCTACCAGATAAGAGGACCACGCTACCGATCCGATGGACGCGTCTTCCGGATCAATACCGGCGATACCGGCGACCATCCAATACGCTTGGGACAGATCAAAACGGGAATCCAGACCCAGAGCCATAGTGGCTGTTGCAGACTTTGCGGTGCCGATCCCGGTAACCATACCCAAGATTTGCGAATCGCTGTTGTAATACAGGTCGTGATGGGACTGCGGAAAGGGGATGCGCTCGTTGAGGTTACGGCGCGTTTTCCATAGCTGAAACTCGCCGGCTGCGTCGCCTTCGTCAGCACCGATTTCGAACATGGTAATCACCACAACTTTAACCGGCAAAGGAGCGGGGTTTGTCGTCTCGGTTGTTGACTCCGATGGGGCCGTGCAGGCCGCGCTCGTCAGCGATAACAGCAGTAGCGCCAAAGCTCTAATCGAAAATAATTTGCCGGCCTTTAAGGTCGGGTAAGCGGTTAAGAATGCGGGCATTGGGTTTCCTTTTCGCAGCGCAGTTGGGTGGCGTATTCGAGTTATCAGTTTGGTAAGTCGCGGTTACGTTTACCAGCCTTTAGCGACCCATAAAGACACAAATTTGCAAAAAAATATAGATTCAAAGCGCATAGTCCTAGACCCTTGTTCCGTCATGGTGCAGAGT
>DEBN01000041.1:0-3385 GCA_002348825.1 Gammaproteobacteria bacterium UBA2955 | reverse complement strand
TTTTGGGCGTGTGTGATCGGCATGGCGTTTGCAGGTCGCTAAGCTTTAGTGCTTATGCATAACGATAATAATATTGAACACATCTAAACCCACTTAACTCAATACAAGGGGAAGGCATGCATTTTTCAAATTCACGGGTTCTTTGCGCGCTTGGCCTAACGATGGCTGCGGTGATGGCTGCGATAGCGCCGATTACAGGGGCTCAAGCGGAGACTGCGCAGGCAGATGAAGGCGTTATTGAAGAGGTTGTTGTTACGGGCGACTTGAACAGTTTGCCGGGCGAAAATGTTGAATCAATCTTTGGTTTCAACAAATCAATTTTAGAAACGCCTCGCAGTGTATCGACGGTGAGCGAAGAGTTGATGGACCGCATGAATATGCAGGATATCGACGAACTCATTACCGTATCACCGGGATCGTTTACCCAGTCTTTCTTTGGAGTAGCCGGAGGTTTGGATGTTCGCGGCACACCGGGCGAGACCTATTTCCGAGGCATACGCCGTCTGGACAATCCGGGCAACTACCCCACCCCGATCGGAGCCTCCGACCGTGTCGATATTGTGCGAGGGCCGGCTTCGCCAATTTATGGCCCGTCGAAGATTGGCGGCTATCTAAACTTCAATCCTAAATCAGCGCGTATCGAAGAGACTGGCGCCTACATTGCGGAGAACGTCGGCGCTATCGCCTATACGACGGGCAGTTGGAACAAGAGCGTATTAACCGCTGAAGTGGGTGGTCCTGCGGAACTCGGCGGCAAGCCAATGGGTTTTTATCTGTATGGCGAGCTCGAAAATTCCGACAGCTTTTATACCAACGCGCCGGGTGTTGAACAGTCGTTGTTGCAAGCGAGCTTTGATCTCGATCTGAGTGATAGCGTGCAACTGCAATTTGGCGGCATGTACCACGACTACTCAGGGGCACAAAACGCCGGATGGAACCGTATCACCCAAGAGTTAATAGATAACGGTACCTACATCACCGGTCACCCAACCCCGTTAGACACAAACGGCGACGGTAAAATTTCGCATCAGGAATTTGATGTTACGGGTGACGGCTATACAGATTTGAACCCATTCGCTTGGTGGACTGGAAGTACGGGCGGATTGACCGCGAACTCGCCGCTTACCTACGCTGACATAAGCGGCTACTTTGATGCCGATTTGATGGCCCTGACCGATGTTGGCACTGCAAAGTTAGACCCGTCCGTTACCTTAATCGCTGCCGATGATCGGCTGCTGAACGAAGTCACCACACTGTACTTAGACATCATTGTGGGTACAGATTCGGGTTGGGAAATTACCAATCAGCTGTTCTATGAGTCCTACGAAAACCTAAATGAAAACGCCTATGGTTTTTCGCAGTTTCACGAAACCTACGTTTTCGAAGAGAAGCTGATCGCTGCTAAGTCGTTTACCTTCGACAGCTTGGTCGCCTCAGTTCAACTTTCGCCGTCTCTGCGTCATACCAACTTCAAACACGGTGACGACTATACGAACGAGTACTTTCATCGTCGCGACCTCACAGGGCCGAGCACCGCGTTGGATGCACGATTGCTGGCTACGCGTATCGACGATGACTACACCGAGTACTACATTGGTGAATATACCGATTTAGGGTTGGCGGTTTTGACAGACCTAAGCTGGGAAAATGGCGTTTCGGTGCTGTTGGGCGTGCGCTACGACAGCATAGATATGGAAAGCCGACAACCGGTCGATAAGTTGCTGCTGGCAAGCTCGAACAATTTCTGCACGGATGGAAGCTGTATAGATGTTGCCGCGGACAATGATGTGTCCGGCACGTCATGGACGATCAGCGTGTCTTACGACGTGGCCGACTCAGGCATCATTCCTTACGTCACAGTGTCCGAACAGGCGACGGTTATTGCAGGCCAAGGCGCCGAACTGACCGTGAGCAACGTCGCCTCTGGTGGTGCATTTGACGCCTCGGAACTGACCGAGTTCGGCGTTAAAGGGGAACTGCTGGAAGACGATCGCCTGTATTTCTCGCTGTCACGCTACGAGCAGGAACGCACAGATTTCTCTGCGCAGTCGATTGTAACCAACCAAGCTGTGCGCACTAAGGGCACCGAGTTCGAAGTGCGCTGGGCGGTGAATGACGCGTTATTTGTTGGTGCCACCTACACCAATGTCGAGGCGATCAACCTGAGCAGTATTGCCGACGGTAATCGGTTCAGCTTCTACGGCGGTGACGATCTGCCATTGGTACCACCGCATTTGGTCTTTGGTGGGCAGATTGGTGGCCCGGTGAATGTTGCAGCCAGTGGTGGCCGCCGCGCGGGTATGCCAGAAAATATCTTTTCGGCCTACGGCACCTACCTGTTTGACAACGGTCTGACCCTGAGTGCGAGCGTCACCGATGTCGAATCCGCACCTTCAGGGTTCTCCAACAGCGTGATGCTGCCAGCGTATACGTTGTTGAATATGACCCTTGGATGGGAATCCGAGTCATGGAACGTGTCGCTGACCGGCAAGAACCTAACGGACGAGCGTTACTTCCGTTCCAACTTCCCGAACCTCTTTGGCAGCAATATTGTGTTGCCGGAATTGCCGCGCCACTTCTTGGCAAAGGTTCAGTACACCTTCTAAGTTAGCGGTACTCTAAGCGATAAAAGGCGGTCCACACCGGGCCGCCTTTTTTGTGTCCGCTATAAAAATACAAATTTCGCGGCGAACACCAAAGCGACGACCAGCACCGCGGCGGGCACTTCTTTGGCGCGGCCCGCAAGCAGCTTGATCACCACATAGCTAATGAAACCGACACCGATGCCGTTCGCCACAGAAAAGCTCAGCGGCATTACCAGCGCGGTGATAATGGCTGGGGTGGACTCTGTGATGTCTGGCCAGTCGACGTCCACCAAACTTTGCGCCATAGACGCGGACACAAACAGCAACGCCGCGGCCGCCGCATAGGCAGGAATACTTTGCGCAAGAGGCGCTAGGATCAGGCACAGCAGAAAAGCGACCCCGACGATCACTGCGCTTAGCCCGGTGCGCCCACCACTTTCCACGCCCGCCGCGCTCTCGATGAATGAGGTGGTTGAAGAGGTGCCGAGCAGGGCGCCCACCGCGGTGGCGCTGGAGTCTGCCAGCAAGGCACGGCCAAGCCGCGGCAAACGGCCGGCGTCGTCCATCATTTTGCCGCGCGTAGCAACGCCGACCAGTGTGCCGGCGGTGTCGAAGACATCCACCAGCAACAGGGTCAGCACCACACTGAGCATCGAAATGTCCAGCGCCGCAGCGATGTCTAACTGCATAAACACCGGAGCCGCTGAAGGGGGTGCAGATGCAAGTCCAACAAAGTCGGCTTGGCCGCTGAGCCAGCCGATCACCGACACCAGCACCATGCCGAGAATCACCGCACTGCG
>DEBN01000095.1:3493-5908 GCA_002348825.1 Gammaproteobacteria bacterium UBA2955 | reverse complement strand
CCCGCAGAGCGGCGCAAGCTTATTTCTTCAATGCGTCAGATTGCCAAAGCTGATGACTCAGTCGATCAATACGAAATTTTAGAAATTCAGAACATCGCTGAAATGCTCGGGCTTTGATGCCAAGAGATCTTATGCGGTTTTTTCCGATGACCGCGGAGTCAACAGCGGCCGCTTGAGTAATTCAAGGGCCAGCTCTGTGACCCCAGCGCCAAGATCTGCAGCGGCGAGACGGCAAACCGTCGCGTCGTGGTTCTACCGCTGATCCCCATCAGGTTGCGTCGTCTGCACGACTGGCTGTTACGCTCTGCGGTCGCGTTGGATAAAATTTAGTGCGAGTGTGGATTAGTGTTTACACTAATCGGATACAGAGGAGCTCGTCATCACTATTGCTCACCGTAGCAATTGTTGACGTTTGGACCGCTAAAAGCAGGAGTAGGTTATGGGTGAACACGATTACGTAATTGTTGGAGCGGGCTCGGCGGGTTGTGTTTTGGCGAATCGTCTAAGTGCTGATCCGCGAACGAGCGTCTGTCTGTTGGAGGCGGGCGGCGGTGACAAATCACCGCTACTGCATGTACCTGCAGGCTGGGCAGCGACGTTTAACAATAAAAAATTTGATTGGGCGTATGAGACAGAACCCGAGCCCGAGTTGAACAATCGCAGAATATTCTGGCCGCGGGGTAAGGCATTAGGGGGTTCAAGTTCAATAAACGGGATGATTTATATTCGCGGCGTCCCTCTTGATTTTGCCGCCTGGGAGCAGGCCGGCGCTAAGGGCTGGTCTTGGGAAGACGTGTTGCCCTATTTCGTCAAAGCGGAGCGGCAGCAGACGTTTGATGACAGCTTGCACGGATCGGAGGGGCCGCTGCATGTTCAGGATGTGGTCGATAAAAGACCGATCCACGAAACATTTCTCGATGCAATGGAAGAGCAGGGTGTACCACGGAACGCGGATTTTAACGGGGTCGACCAGGCTGGCTGCGGCTATTATCAATTTACCCAAAAGAATGGCCGTAGATGGAGCGCTGCGAGCGCATACCTAAACCCCGCGCGCGGGCGCAGCAATCTCGATATTAAAACCAATGTGCAAACGCAGCGGATAATTTTCGAGGGCAAAAAAGCTATCGGAGTAGAAACGGAGCGATCCGGGCGAGTTGAGGTGATTAAGGCGCGTCACGTCATTGTGAGCTGCGGTGCCATCGGATCACCTCAATTACTGGAGTTATCAGGTGTGGGCGACTCAGAGCGCTTGAGTACTCTTGGGATTAATGTAAATCATCATCTCCCGGATGTGGGTGAGCATCTTCAGGATCACCTGCTGTCAAAGATCGTCTATGGAACCCGCCCGGATCTTTCGTTTAACCGCGAAGTAACCGGCGCACGGCTTGTTCCTGCTGCACTTAAATGGTTTTTTATGCGCAAAGGACCATTAACCACAGGCTCGGCACCGGTAGGGGCGTTTTTATATACCCGAGACGGTTTGGAGGCTCCCGATATCCAAGTGCATTTCGCGTCGGGGGCAACTCTGTATAACGAAGAAGGTAAGATTCGTGCGCTGGCGGAGCCCGCCATGACCGCAGTAGTCAATCAAAGCCGACCGGAATCTCGCGGCTCAATTCACATAAACAGCGCTGACCACCGTCAGCATCCGCAGATAAAAGCGAACTATCTAAGCACCGAACTCGATCGGCGCACCATGGTCGATGGCATGAAATTGCTACTTAAAGTCTTCGAAAGCAAGGCCCTTGCAAGCAGCATTACCTCTCGTCTAGCGCCATTTCCGGAGTTGAGCGAGCTTGATGATGAAGCTTTACTCGATCACATTCGTGAAGATGCGAGTACGGTTTATCACCCAACGAGTACGTGCAGTATCGGCAAAGTCGTCGATGAAAACCTCAGGGTGAAAGGGCTTGAAGGACTTTCGGTCGTGGATGCTTCAGTAATGCCCTACGTTGTATCTGGCAATACCAACGCAGCGACCATTATGCTTGCGGAAAAAAACGCAGATTACTTGGTTGCCAATGCCAAATAAGGCCCATTCGAGGAAGCGTTTATCGTAACCGGACTCGATCTGCACGTCGTGGTTTCGAGGGCCCTCATGGCTGGGGCGGTGATTGTTGTCCTTACTCGGTTATGAGGGAGTATGTGCGTGCTTTCGCGACGTTCTCTCTTTTACCCGAACCGGCCTTTGTTCTGCCCAAGTACCTCGTCGTTAATAAGACGGCAGGTCTAAGATGCAGGCCGTAACCGACCGGCGAGTACGCGATCAAGGCACCCCTCTGGTTTCAGGTACACGACTAAATCCGATGGCAAATTTTGCTCTAGGAGCACTATGGGTTTTGAGTATTACCGCTTGCTGAAAAGCAGCTAGGTTTTTTGTCGGTGAGCAGAAACTGGCAATTTTTTGATTGCTGT
>DEBN01000095.1:0-3104 GCA_002348825.1 Gammaproteobacteria bacterium UBA2955 | reverse complement strand
GCCCTAACGAACTGCACAAATCATCATTTGCAGCGCCGTTTCTTGCCTCTGGCTGTTTGGGTAGAGCCTTATTCGAACAGCCAATAATAACCGTACGCCACGATAATTGCGGGTACGGCGGAATAGAGGGTTGCGATCAGTGCAGCCTTTGGCGCCATTGCAATTGCTGGAAACAGCGCATCGCCGTCGTTGCTAATGGCATTGCCGAGTTCCGCCGAGAACGGCACTGCTCCATTAAGGTACATCGCCGCCACGATCACCTGTGGGCCGCAGCCAGGGATAAAGCCAACCACAATCGCAATCAAGGGCACCAGCGGTCCCCAAACGCTGAATACAGCCTGTAAATCGACGCCGCTGAATAGCACCCCTAACTCATAGATAAGGTATGCGAAGATTACCCAAACCGTGACAAAGCAGGTGTCGCCGGCTACCCGTGCCAGGGCATCCGCCACTCGTTCCTTGTCGGTCGAGGTTTGGTCCGCCAATTTCCCATCTTGTGGCTCATCGGTGGAAATCATGCACCAAAGCAGCAGTGAAATTATTGCTCCAATGACACCTACCCACACTGCGACGTCAACGTCGGCGACTGTGCCTGTGAGGGCCTGAGTATCAACTTGAAAGGCGATCAGTATCCCGAAAAACAGTCCTGGAAGTAAAAATGCCCACCACAGTCCACGCCAATGAATCGAATCAACTCGGCGACTTGCGAGGCTTCGGATGGGCCTGTCCTCATCATCGCGATATCTGAGGAAATCCGTGCCGTGGATCATGTCGACGACGTAACCTGAGATGATGCCAACGACGAATCCGGTCGCGAAGATACCCAGCCCTGCCAGCGGAGCTTGTGCTAGAAGCAAAAACGCCGCGTCTCCCATAGTCGCGGTCAATACAGCAACCACGGCCCCAAAACTAATGCCGCCACGGATGTATTGTGTGATAACCATCACCGCGCCGCCGCACCCTGGCAGCATGCCCAGCAACGCCGCAATCGGAACTTGCCATAACGCGTAGCGAGCAAGCAGAGCTTCAGCGTCGACTTTGAAAACCGCCTGGAGGACATAAAATATGGCCAAGGTTAAGGCGACGAACACGGTAACCTGTAAAAACGCATCAGCGAGGCTCTGTACCATCACGGCCCTTGCCTCTGGCCAGCCCCCGGCGAGCGCCAACAGCCCGATCAGCAGGCCGAGCTTTATAGGGCCGACCTTACTTGTCCAACGGACAGTGACCTCGGTTAATCGGGTTATAGCAATCCCAATCGGCGATGGGTGTGCTTTTTGTCCTATTGAGTTTTCGCTGAGATTATTAGCCATGGCTAACAATTCTTACAGACACTAAGAAATTGTCAATGCTTAAAAATGGGTCCACAATTAACCGGTCAAGGATGTGACATGACTGCTATGACCGATCCGAAGCCCGCACCAGCAACAAAAGATTCCACTGCCAAAGGTGCCGTTTCTGCGCATATGAGTGCAGCGACTCAAGCTGACCATTTCCGTCAGGTAAGGCGGGCACGTGAAACAGAAACCATCGAGGATTATGTCGAGCTCATTGCAGATTTGATCGACGAAACTGGCGAGGCCCGGGCGGTAGAGGTGGGTCGACGCTTAGGGGTATCGTCGGCTACTGTCAATAAAATGGTTGCGCGGCTGCAGCAACTCGATCTGGTTACCGCCCAGCCGTACCGTTCTATCTTTTTAACGGATGAAGGAAGGGCGGTGGCTGAGAAGAGCCGCAAGCGCCATCATACTATCGTTGAATTCTTGTTGGCCTTGGGCATTTCTGAAAAGACCGCGTGGGCCGATGCCGAGGGGTTAGAACATCACTGCAGCGAGGAAACGCTAGAGGCGTTTGAGCGCTTCAGCAAAACCAACAACGTTGGGAAGTAACCTGCCCAATCCGGGGAATGTCGCCCGGTCACCGCTTAGTTCGGCGCGAATGTTGCGGGCTTTTTTGGTGGGGATAAAAGAATAAAGGGCTAATTGAGAATTCGACCTCAAACGCCATAAATGAATTACGCTGGCACTATCAGGGAAAGGGATGGACATCACAGAACATCGAGCCACGAGTGAACGGCACAGCACTTTTTACCGGGCGTGTGGACCAGAGAATGGTCCGTTGATCATCATGACCCACGGTTGGCCAGAGTTGTCGATCAGTTGGCGTCACCAGCTTGCTTACCTAGGCGAACTCGGTTACCGGGCTGTCGCACCCGATATGCGCGGCTATGGCGGCTCGTCGTTGTACGACGAACATGAAGCCTACGCGCAGCGAGAAATCGTGCAGGACATGGTGGATCTAATCGATAGCCTGGGGCGTGAGAAAGCGGTCTGGATAGGCCACGACTGGGGCTCCCCAGTTGCATGGAACATGGCACTGCATCATCCAGAAAGGGTTGCCGCGGTTGCGAGTTTGTGCGTGCCGTTCGGGTTTTCCGGGCACCCTAACGATCTGGATTATGCAATAAACAGAGAGCTTTACCCTGTCGATAAGTATCCTGCGGGTCAGTGGGATTACCAACTTTTCTATTATGAGAATTTCGCCGTGGCGCAGCGAGAAATGGAAGAAAACCCAGAGCGGGTGGTCAAACTGTTATTTCGTAAGGGCGACCCGGCTGGGCAAGGGCAGATCGCAGCCACGGCGCTGACGCGCAAAAATGGTGGCTGGTTTACTCCCCTGGGTGGCGTACCCGATGCACCGATTGACTATGATGTTGTGACTGATGAGGACATTGCCGTTTACGCGAAACATCTCAGCGAAAACGGATTCTTTGGCCCTAATTCATGGTACGTCAACGGTGATGCGAATCAGGCTTATTTCGATGAAAAACCCGACCGCACGCTGGCCATGCCTGCGCTCTTTGTGCACGCGAGCTACGACTACGTTTGCGATACGACGAATACAGGCTTTGCGGAGCCAATGCGCCAGCTGTGTCAGAACTTGTCGGAACATCGCCTTGACTGCGGCCACTGGATGGCACAGGAAAAACCCTCAGAACTAAACGGCATTTTGTCGCAATGGTTGGTTGGCAAAGCGTCTTATCCTGCCGCTTGAGGGCAGGTTAGGGCTAACGCTTCGTGTTGAGTTCCATTCCTTGAACGAAA
>DEBN01000089.1 GCA_002348825.1 Gammaproteobacteria bacterium UBA2955 | reverse complement strand
CTTCTCAGCGCCGGCGGGATCGAGATCGCACTGCGCCCGGTTCATTTATATGTACCATTGGAGCAGGAAATCGCGTTCAGCGATCTGATTGTTGCAACCCAACAGGTGAACGAAATCGCACTGGGTATTATGATGGGCGAGGGAAGCAAGGAACTGACTCTAAACCCGCATAATGACTCGCGATTTCAGTTTACAAACGATGATCAGGTGGCGGTATTGGCGCAGCAAGTGTATACCTGATTTTAAGGCCTTAATGCAGTAACAAGGGGAACCTATGACCAAAATTCTCATCGTCGAAGACAACGAAATGAACCGCGACATGCTGTCGCGACGGCTTTCTAGAAAGGGCTATGACATTGAGATCGCAGTGGATGGCGCAGAGGGCTTAGTGATGATGCGCAATAACACACCCGATCTTGTGTTGATGGACATGGGTCTACCTGTGATGGACGGTTGGGAGGCAACCACTCAGGCGAAGGCCGACCCATCGATTGCGAGCATTCCAATCATTGCCCTCACCGCCCACGCAATGGAGGAGGACAAACAAAAAGCGTTAGGCGCAGGTGCCGACGATTTCGATACCAAACCGGTCAACCTGCAGCGGCTGCTCGAAAAAATAGAACAAAATTTAGCGTCGTAAATTTACCCAGCCGAACGTAGAGCTGCTACTGCGCTGCCTTACGACCCGCGCGCCAATCATTGCGCCTTTGCGCTTGGCGCTGAGATCCGTTCTGGGCCCATCGCTGCGCCCGCATTCCTAGGGTCGGCCATTCCATAGACTCCCTGTTCATTCTGCATTACCGAGTTCGCGTCCCCAATACCGGAACCGTAAAACGCCGGAATTGCAATGAACTGCTTATGCCCCTTGGCCATCAGCTCCGCCTTGGTGTCCGGCGAAAACGCAAACCTTTCATGCATTACTCGATCCGGCAGCCATTGATGGTGAAAGCGTGGACTGGATACCGCATCAGACAAATCCATACCGTGATCGATTATGTTCATGACTACCTGCAGCGTGGTGGTAATAATCGTGCTGCCCCCGGGCGAACCCGTGACGAGTAATGGCTTGCCGTCTTTTCGCACGATGGTTGGGGTCATAGAACTGAGCATGCGCTTACCCGGCTCTATCGCGTTAGCTTTGCGCCCGATCAAACCGAAGGCGTTGGGGCTGTCCTCTTTAGCTGAAAAGTCATCCATTTCGTTATTGAGCAGAAATCCCGCACCCGTCACGACCATTTTAGCCCCGTAGGAAAGATTCAGCGTTGTCGTATACGCCACCGCATTACCTTCGGCGTCTATCACAGACGCGTGGGTTGTCTCGGGACTTTCATAGGCGATTTTTCCTGCCTCAACCTCTGCACTGATGCCGGCCTTGGCCGGATCAAAATCAGCAAAACGTTTGCGCGCATATTCTTTGTTGATGAGTTCGGCGATGGGCACAGGATAAAAATCCGCATCTCCCAGGTGCTGGGCACGATCCGCGTAGGCACGGCGCTGGGCTTCGATCATTAAGTGAATGCTTTCGGCGCTGCCATAACCCATCGCGCCAATGTCGTAGGGTTCCAGCATGTTGAGCATCTGCACCAACAAGATACCACCCGAAGAAGGCGGTGGCATGGACACGATGTCGTGACCCCGATAGGTTCCACGAATAGGCTCCCGCCAACTGGAGCGATAATTCAATAGATCGTCATGGCTGATTAAGCCCCCGCCGCGTTGCATCTCAGCCACCAGTAAATCGGCGGTTTCTCCCGCATAGAAACCAGCCTTTCCCAGTTTTTGAATGCGCCTCAGAGAGTTCGCAAGATCGGTCTGGACGAATAAATCACCCATCTTGTAGGGCGCACCGTCATTAGAAAAAATCGCGGCTGATGCGGGATACTGAGCAAATACTTTTTCGCGCCGCACGAATTGCCCGGCTAAATCTCGATCTAACACGAACCCATTGGACGCTAGATCGATGGCCGGTTGCATCACGCGCTTACGATCTAGGCTGCCATAGCGCGCCAAAACGTCTAACAGCCCGGCAACACTGCCCGGTACCCCAACCGCTAAATGCGACGCCGTAGACAGGCCCTTTATTATCTGACCATCCTCATCCAAAAACATATCTCTGCTGGCGGCAGCAGGCGCGCGCTCGCGATGGTCATTAGCGATCACGGTGCCATCAGCCAGATGAATGACCATGAAACCGCCACCGCCGATGTTGCCCGCAGACGGATAAGTAACCGCTAAGGCAAAACCCACAGCCACCGCAGCATCGATGGCGTTACCCCCATCGGCTAAAATCTGCGCACCCACCTCCGAAGCCAATGCCGAGCGCGAGGCCACCATTCCACCGGCATCCATCACCGCTTGGGGCGCCACCGCATGAGCACCCCCGGCCAGCGCGGAGGCAATCAGCAAACAGCTGCATTTTAGACGGTGAAAAAATGATTTATACATGGATTTTGACCTTTGAGTAGGCGGCAGAGGTGAGTACCCGGAAGCCGTTGCGCATTGCTTCGTTGGCGGCGCAAAGACGTACAATATCTAGATTGTGAACAAAGCTCCGAGCGGCGGCAACCGCTGCGCCGCCTCGACGCATCTGACAAATATGTTAACTGTAACAAGTGCCAAAGACCTGCAAAAAATCCGCCGCTTGGCCCTACAGGCCCAAGGATTAACCCCCGCCAGGGCGTTCGGTCGTGGCGCAGCAGCCGCTGCACTTGCTGCGATAGAGCATTTAGGCTACGTGCAACTCGACAGCATCAGTGTGATCGAGCGTGCGCACAATCACACGTGGTTCAGTCGGGTGCCGAGCTTCACACCAGACCTGAGCAACGAACTTTTGGAACAGGGTGAGGTCTACGAGTACTGGGCCCACGCCGCCGCTTACATGCCCATCAAAGACTTTCGCTTTTCGCTCATCGACAAAGCCCGCGTGCGCAACGGCGAACACCGCGCCAAGCTGCCCACCGATACCAAGATGATGAACAATATTCTGCAGCGCATCAGCAGTGACGGTCCTATGAGCACCAGAGATCTGGAAAATCCGGGCGTTCGGCGCAGCGGCTGGTGGGACTGGAAGCCGGCGAAGAAGGCGGCAGAACGGCTGTATCTTCAGGGTGATTTGATGGTTCGTTCGCGCGCCGGATTTCAGAAAACCTACGATTTGACCGAGCGCGTGTTGCCGACCTCTGTGAACACCCAAACGCCCAGCCTCACAGAATGGGCAAACCATCTTATCGATGAGCAATTGGCGTGCCACGGCCTGGTCACGCTTGCGGGCATCGCCTACGGCCGACGTCACAACGGTCTTGCCGCGAAAACAAAGCACGAAGTGCAACGACGACTGAATGCCGGCGAACTGCAACAAATTCAATTACCGGATCAACAAATCTATTACGCACACTTGGGCTTTCTTGATCAGCCACTTCCTCGGGTAAGTTCGCGCCTGCAGATTCTGTCGCCATTTGACAACTTCGTCATCCAACGTGCTCGATTGCGATCACTGTTCAGCTTCGATTACCAAATCGAATGTTATGTGCCCGCATCGAAACGCCGCTACGGCTACTTCGCATTACCACTTGTATATCGCGATCAATTAGTGGGACGCATGGATTGTAAAGCCCATCGCAACCAGCGACGCTTGGCGCTGCAAAGCGTACATCTGCAGTGTGCGGACACCGACATCCATCCGGTCTGCGAGGCATTAGCCGCCGCCCTACCCGAATTTGCTAAATTCCAGAACTGCGACACCGTGAGCTGCGAGCAAATATCGCCGCAATCCGCTGGGCCAGCGCTCAGCGCGGCATTGGCTCGTCACTTTTAGCTCCCACACCACGCGCTGTCACGCCTATTGCATCCAGCAACCGCTATACTGCGCCACCCGTTGGCTTTGAACTTGTTATGAGTCTTATTCGCTGCGACAACTTGTCCATCGCCTTTGGCGATACGCCGCTGTTGGATAACGCCCAATTCAGCATAGAGAGCAACGAGCGCGTATGCCTGATTGGTCGCAATGGCGCGGGCAAATCAACGTTGCTAAACATTCTCAACGGCAGCCAACTCCCCGATCAGGGCAGCGTAAATGCGCGCAGCGGACTGCGTATCAGCAGCCTCGCACAACAGCTGCCCATCGCAGACAACACCACCGTGCTAGACAGCGTACGCGCAGGACTTGCCGAGCAGTTTCGCCTAATTGACGAATACACGGAGCTCAGCGCTGACGCCACGGACGATGCCGACTTAGAAAAACTCGAGAAACTGCAATCGCAGATAGACACCCTCGGCGGTTGGCAACCCGAGCAACAGGCCGCCAGCATCATCACCCAACTGGGCTTACCTGCCTCCACACTGATGGCGGAATTATCTGGCGGCTGGCGACGTCGAGTTGCCTTAGCGCGCGCCTTGGTTAATAAACCCGATCTGTTGCTGCTCGACGAACCCACCAACCACCTCGACATCGCCACAATCGAATGGCTAGAGCACGAAGTGCGTGGTTATTCTGGCAGCGTGGTCTTCATTACCCACGACCGCGCGTTCTTACAAAAACTGGCGACTCGCATCGTCGAGATCGACCGCGGTCAAGTCATCAGTTGGCCTGGCGACTACGACAACTATCTGCGCTTAAAAGAACAAGCTTTAGAAGAGGAAGAGGCCCATAACACGCTCTTCGACAAGCGTCTGGCAGCGGAAGAAGTATGGATTCGCCAGGGTATAAAGGCGCGGCGCACACGCAACGAAGGCCGAGTACGCGCGCTTAAAGCGCTGCGTGTAGAACGCAGCAAACGCATTGAACAACAGGGCCGCGCTCAGGTTGAAGTGTCTGGCGCCAAAGAATCAGGCCGCAAGGTTCTGGAGGCCAAAAACGTCACTCACAGCTATGACGGCGAAACCCTGCTCACCGGGTTCAATTTGCGCGTGATGCGCGGCGACCGAATCGGCTTGGTAGGTAACAATGGCGTCGGCAAAACCACCCTACTAAAAATATTATTGGGCGAGCTGCAGCCGGATCGCGGCAGCGTCAGTCTCGGTACCCAATTGAGTGTTGGGTACTTTGATCAGGTACGCCAGACCTTAAATCGCGATCAAACCGTCGCATGGAATGTTGCCGAAGGCCGAGATCACGTCACCATTAACGGTGCCGACCGGCACATCGTCGGTTATCTGAAAAACTTTCTGTTCACACCGCAACGCGCACGCACGCCGGTACACAAATTGTCCGGCGGCGAATGCAATCGGCTGATGCTGGCCAAACTTTTCGCCCGCGCGAATAATCTGCTGATACTCGACGAACCCACCAACGATCTCGACATCGAAATGCTCGAAGTGCTGGAACAGAAATTAGTGGAATTCGAAGGTACCCTAATACTGGTGTCCCACGATCGCGCCTTTATGGACAACGTGGTCACCAGCACCTTGGTGTTTGAGGACCACGGCGGCCTGATCGACTACCCTGGCGGTTTCAGCGATTGGGAAGCTCGAGGACGCGCCCTGCGTATCGCTGACGCGCCGGGCGTCGAGCACCAGCCAGCGGGCGGCGACCCTGAACCTGCAAACGTCCAAGCCACAGACACAGAGAGCAAACCGCAGCCGAAAAAACGTCTCAGCTACAAACTGCAACGGGAGCTGGAGCAACTGCCCGAACAAATCGAAGCGCTGGAACAGCAGGTCGCAGAACTGCAGGCGCAGACTGCCGCTACAGATTTTTTCCAACGCCCATTTGCACAGACCGAACCCATATTGAAAGCGCTGACAGACACTCAAGCAGAACTCGACAAAACCACCGAGCGCTGGATTGAGTTAGAGGAACAAAGCGACTGAGTTACAGCGACAATAAGTCCTCGTGCACCTCGACAACGCCACCGTGATGGCTGCGCAGCAGCAATTGTCCTTGATCGCGATACATAAGCAGACCGTCGAGAAAGTCTACCGGCGCTGCGGCAATCGGCTCTAGGCCCGACCCGTGGCGCACGGTATAGACCGTCATGTCGTGGCTGACGCACAGATCCAGCTGCGGCTTCGCCGCCAATGCCGGCGCGTCCAACTTGCCGCGCAACACCCGCAAAATCATCGCCACGGCCGACTTCGGCGGCATCATTACGTCCGCCTCAATCTCGTCACCGAACCACTGAGTTAAATACGCGGCTAACCCGCCACTCATGCTCATGCCCTTCCACATGCGGATGTGATCCAAAGCGTAGAAAATCCCCAGCGCTTCCAACGGTCGCACGCTTTGCATGTTCTCGGCTGCGCCTTTGAGCACCAACTCCGCCGTTTCCATGCAACGTTCCGGCGGACTGGCATAACCACGCAATTGGATAGCGTCCGTCAATTCAGAACCCATGGATAAAGCTAACTGGCGGCCATGATCGGTTAACGGATTAAGTAAGTCGTTAATGTCGCGATTGTATTCCCGCGCCGAGTGACGCATCAGTAACACCGCACGCTGGCCACCGTTGCCAAAGTGATCATTGACCATCTTTGCGGTCACTTGGCCGTAGTCGGTACGAGTATCGGCGTTAGAGCCGGCATCAGCTGTCATAGCGTTCCTTGTGGTAATTCAACTCCGAGTATTGGTATGTTAGCCCAAGCGGCGGCGGGAGTGGCAGCGCTGCAGAATAACAGGGGACGCCAACAATAGGCTGGGAGCACAACATGCAAAGACTAGAAGACAAAATCGCCGTCGTTACCGGCGCAGGCCGAGGCATCGGTAAAGAAATCGCACTTATGATGGCCTCACAGGGTGCAAAAATTGTGGTCAACGATTTAGGTGGCAACACCGACGGCACCGGAACCGGCAAAATCGCGGATGACGTGGTGGCAGAAATCCGCGCCGCCGGCGGCGAAGCCGTCTCCAACACGGATTCCGTAGCCGACGTCAGCGGCGGCGAGGCCTTGGTGCAAACCGCGCTGGACAGCTTTGGCGGCATGGACATTCTGGTCAACAACGCCGGTATCCTGCGCGACCGCACGATTTTTAAAATGGAAGAATCCGACTGGGACGCGGTTATGGCTGTGCATTTAAAAGGCCACTATTGCTGTACCCGGCCCTTCGCCAACTACATCCGCAGCGAAAACCGCACCGGCGGCCGCGTCATAAATTTTTCCAGTGTCTCCGGCCTGTTCGGCAACTTTGGTCAGGCCAACTACGGCGCCGCCAAAGCCGGCATCGCCGGGTTTTCCAGAGTCATCGCCTTGGAACTGGCGAAATACGGCTGCACCAGTAACACCATTTCACCCGGTGCACTGACCCGTATGACCATACCGCTGCGGGAAAACCGCGGCGAGAACGTGGGTGACAGTGACATCGAAAGCGGCGGTCCACAGCACATTGCACCCATTTGCGCTTGGCTGGCCAGCGACGCCTCGGCGGGCATCACCTCCGAGATCTTTCACACCGGTCGTGGCGGCGTGGCGATCATGCAGCAGCCCAAAATCATCAAGCAGTTCAAAAAGCGCGACGGTCTGTGGACGATGGAAGAACTGGATCAGATCGTGCCCCAGCTGATCGACGCAAAGAAAGCCAACGTGGCTGCAGCGGATGAGAGTGGCAAGCCTGTGGAGGTATGAAGCAACAGCAATTGTGGCACCAATGGACGAAACGGAAGAAAAATAAGTCGTCAATCGGGTCAGAAATACCACGCCCAACGCAGATAATAGCGGTCGCTGCCGCCTTGGGTCAGGATCTCGCCCTCGGGGCTGATGGCCACTGGCAATGGCGCAAATTCATCGCCCGGCTCCGCATAACCGCCAATGTAGCCCAACTGCAGCTGCTGGTTTTGCGCCGCGTCCACTGAGATCTGGCCCTGCAGCAGCGCGCTGCCGTCGTTGAGGTTGCTGATCACCGACAACGACTGGGTCACCAGCGGGTGCCATTGGTAACTCGCGCCCACAGCAAGATAGTCGCGCATCAGGTTGAACACTTCGCCACGCAGCAACGCTGTCTCCAATTGCGGCGGCAACCCGGCTCCGGCCGTGGGCATGCGCTGCATACCAAAGTCGTTGTGAAAGTATTCGGCAAACACATAAGCCATGCGATCGCGGATCGGGAACGCCACGTCGGCATTAACGATGCCGAGTAAACGCCAGCGGTCGCCACTTTGAGCCCCTTGGCGCCAAGCCAGATCCGTGCGAATTACCGCGGGCCCTACGGGCTGGCGCACGCTGAGGCCGATGAAGTCCTGGTCGTAGTGTTTGGCCACAATCAGTTCAAATTCGCTGTTCAACACATAGCCATGCCACTTCGCCGCGGTGCTGCTGACGTGTTTGCGTATGTGCTGTTGCGGGTCGCGCCGAATAACATGCAGCACTTGCAGGTCGTGGCCATTCGGCAGCAACGCCTCGGCCAGTACGAGATCGTCGCCGTTCTTGTAGTCTCGATCCACTGCTGTGGGCGCAAACGGATTAAACGGATCCAATGGCTGAAACACGATACCACTGCCCCAGCTGACCGCCTGACGGCCTAGGGTGACGCTCCAGTCGCCCTGCCGCCACTGTGCGCTTAAGCGATCGATTCTGTGGGACCACTGATGGCGCGCTCCGGAATCTGTCTGCCAGGTCATATCCAGTAACCGACCGTTGTCATTGGCCGCCACCTGGTCGATTTGTGCAATTGCTGCCTGCCCCCACTGCACGGCGTCGCCCGCTTGCAAGGCTGTGCTGTGGTGCAGTTGAAACTGCAACGGACCGACGGTTTTATTCAACATAATGCGCAGATCACCGCTGGCGTCCGTGGTGGGGTTTGCCACCTCGCTAAGCTGCCAATCGGATCCGGGCATATCAGCGGCTAGCGCGAAGCCCTTTAGGCGGGCGTCAAACTGCATAGGCTCGGCCATGGGCTTAGGTCTTTGCTGACGTCGGGCCGACCGCGGTGGCGCAGCGCTTGTCGTTGTCGCCGCTCGCGTGATCTGTGCTGACGGATTCCTCGGCAGCGCCGGCGGTGCACGCTCTGCCCGTTGCTGCAGAGGTACGGCGTTTCGTACCGGTGGCGCTTGAGTCTTCAGCAACAGAGACCATGCGTCCGGATATTTATCCTGACGAAGTTGTTGCAGCAGCCGTTGCCGGTTTTGAACATTGGCCACAACTGCAACCCGCGTGCGTCCGTTCGCGGGCACCAGCCGGACTTGAGCACTTATACCGCGTTGGCGCAAATGACTTTCTACACCGACTCGTGCCCGTTCTGCATTGGTTTGATCGGCATAGCTGCCAACCACAATGGCGTATTCATCGGCCGCAACACTCGGTATCGGAACAACCGCCAGCAACGCCGCAACAAGAATATTTGCTAAGGCAGTCAAAGCCTTAACCATCGCGATCGATGAGACCGTCCAACAAATGCACCTGCCGTCCGGCATGCGCCATAACCATGGGGTCATGCGTCGCAGTGATGATGGTCATACCAAGCTCGACATTGAGCCTACTCATCAGCACCAGCAGTTCTTCTGTGGTGGTCGAGTCCAGATTCGCCGTGGGCTCATCCGCGACCAGAAGCACCGGCTCGGTAACAATGGCTCGGGCGATGGCGACGCGCTGCTGCTGCCCGCCAGAAAGTTCCCCGGGTCTGCGATCACCCAAATCCCCAAGCCCCAGGTTTGCCAGTGCCTTTTCAGCGCGCTCGCGACGCTGCTGTTTATCAACGCCCTGCAATTGCAGAATAAACTCGACGTTCTCCAAAGCCGACAACACCGGCAGCAGGTTATAGGCTTGGAACACAAAACCGATTTTTTGCAGGCGCAGTGCCGACAGCTTAGCCGGATTCATGCCCGCCAGTTCGACGCCGCCAACCATCACGGAACCGCCACTGAGTTCGTCGAGACCACCAATAATATTAAGTAATGTCGATTTACCAGAACCCGAAGGACCCGCCAAGCTGACAAACTCCCCCTCTTG
>DEBN01000169.1 GCA_002348825.1 Gammaproteobacteria bacterium UBA2955 | reverse complement strand
CTACCGCAGCATCTGTCGGTTGCTGAGAACTGGCCTGTGACTGAAGCCTTGGCGTATCGTCGACCGACCCAAGATTCTCTTCAGAAAGGCCCGACGGCTCCGCTTGTGGCTTTAACGGCTTCTGAATTGTGCAGCTCCCGACAATCAGCAATACAAGCACGGCGAGGCCGAGCCAGATCATGGGTATGTTCAAAGCCGTCCCGATCCTTCATAGATGATCTGCCATTCATCATTTGCGCCACGACGCCAAAACAGCACTTTATAACCCGTGTGTCTGAAATTATTACTGCTGTAACTTTGTCGATATTCCATAGCCAATAATTCGCTTTCTCCCGGGTACATAAAAAAATTAACGTCCTGGGCCGACACCTTGGCCCACTGTTTCGACCGGTTAACAGCGCGCTTGTAGCGGGCCCACTGTGCAAAGTCCTTTTTGCCATTCGTAAAATCAGGGTGGTAAAAATTCAGATACGCATCCGTATCCAATGCCGACCATACTCTCAACCAATCTTTGAAACGCTGGTTCAACGACGTACGTAGCAGCTGATTTTTTGCAGCGCTGGCCCACCGCATTTTCCGACCCAGAACCACACGGGTATGTTCGGGTTCGATATGACGCTTCATCCATTCCAATGTCTTATTGTCGATCACCACGCAGCCTTCGCTATCCAGGCGCGGCCGATTAACAACGGATTTGGGTAAGCCGTGCAGCCAGATGCCTGATCCTGTGCGTCTGAGCAGGCGATCCCACGCATTCGGATAACTGAGCGGAAATGCACCAACGCCATAGAAGTCGATCAGTTTTTCATCCCCGATAAATTCGTACACCGAATAAATGCCTATGGGCGTTTTATTGTCCCCCTCCAGTTGCTTGCCACTGCCGGCTTTACCAATAGACACCGGGCGACTAAGCACCGGCCGCCATGTGTGGTCGTTTCCTTGGCGATGCAGCAAATGCAAAACACCGCTTTCGAGTTCTATCCAGAGCACGGAGGAGAACTGCGACGACAACTGCAGTAACGAAGCGGGGACTCGATCACTGTCTGGCATTTCGGAGCCCGCTAGACTATCGACGGAGACCAAATCGCCCATATTGATGGACGAAGCGCCAACAGTCTCTTGAGCATCTGCTGCTGGCCCACTGCCCGAAAACACAGCACCCACCGCTGCCAGCAAGCAGAGTTTCTTGATCAAGCTTTTTTTCAAGCCGCGCTCCCGAAATCCCGACGTCAACACTAGGTGGTCATATTTCACTTGCCCATCGTTAGGCGACGAAAGGTCGTAAAACTGAGATACTCGGTTGCTTGGGAGGTCACCATCAGTACGCCAACTCGCCAGTTACCGACACCTGAGCCTCGCGGATTCTTTTACGGCTGGGTCATCGTTGCTGTAGCGGCACTTTTGAGCTTTCTTGGCACCGGCTTCTATTCTTATTCGCGCGGGATTTTTCTGCCGTCTCTGGCAGAGGCACTGGACGGTGGCGAGCGTTTCCGCATATCTATGGGCTTTTCCCTGGCGGCGGTAACAGGCGCCTTAATTGCGCCGTACATCGGTCGCTATCTCGATCATGGATCAGCACGAAAATTACTTTTACTCGGCACCCTAATCATAACGATCTGTTATGCACTGCTCGCCATGGTCGACAACCTCGTTAAATATTTTCTTGTCGTCTCCATAGGTATGGGCGTAGGCATGACCTGTATGGGCGGACAAGCGTGGCATCGCTCGGTGATTAGTTGGTTTGATCATTGGCGCGGACGTGCGATTTCATTTTCGGTACTGGGCGCGTCATTGGCGGGTATCGCCATGCCTCCCGTTGTCAGCAGGCTTATCGAACTCTACGGATGGTCCACCACCTACCTGATTTTTAGCGCCACGACACTGGTCGTATTGTTTCCGGTCATATACCTCTTCATGAGAGATCGTCCAGAGGATATGGGCGAGGTCCGTGACGGCAGAGCCTATGTCGCCAGAAATTCCGGTGAGGTCATACAGATTGAAGAAGACGTTCGTTCTTGGACCTTGGGGGAGCTGTATAGATCGCCTGCTTTTTGGAGCATCGGCGTGATATTTGGCTCGATGACTTGCGTGTTTACGGCAGTAATGATGCACCTTTACTCGCATTTGCAGGATATCGGCATCGACACACCTACCGCCGCCTTCATTATGTCGGCCACTGCAACCTTCGCCGCCTTGGGTAAGCCGGTTATAGGATGGCTGGCTGATTATTTCGGCGCCAAGGTTACAATCTGGCTTGAACTTGGCTGTCAGGGCACCGCTTTGTTGATCTTCGGCACGGCGCAGAGTATCGAGCTTTCGATCTTCGCAGCGTGCCTGTACGGTTTTGGCTACGCGGGCATGTCGCCGTTGCGCACTTTTTCCGTGTCCACGGCTCTTGGCAGCCAGAGCTTTGGCCTGGCAACCGGTGCGCTACGCTTCGTGGAACTGCCATTTATACTGTCGGCTTCGCCGCTGGCGGCCTATATTTACGACACCACGGGCAGCTATCAAATCGCCTTTTTGATTCTGGTGGGCTTAATCGGCGTGGCCAGCATAGCTCCCTTATTTATTGTTTCGGGCGGGGCCAGAGCAAGACGCAAACGTATTCAGCGCGAAACTGCCGAGAGGCTCTGAGTCAGCCCTTTTCAATAACCCCCGCATCGATCAATTGCTGCCGTCGCTGCTCGTTATAGCCCAGCTCTTCAAGCACTTCCGCATTGTGCTCTCCCAAACCCGGAGCATGTCGCCGAATCGCCGCAGGCGTTTGATCAAATAACGCAGCAGGTCGAGGCTGGCGTATGCGTCCAGCAATCGGATGCTCATACTCGCTGAGCAAGCCGTTGGCTTCGATTTGTGGATGGGTGAGCACGTCTTCGCGGGTGAGCACCGGCGCACAGGGCACGCCTTGGGTGTCTAACCGCGCCAACCAGAACTCAGAGCTATTGGTGGCCAGTACCTCGGCGGTCATCTCTAGGCGTAAAGTGGCATTTACCGCTCGATCATTCACTGTTAGAAAACGCTCATCTTCTAACCATTCCTCGCGATCTAATGCTTTGCATAACCCTTTCCATTCAACATCACTAACAGCTCCTGCGGTGATGTACCCATCCTCGGTTGCAAAAATAAGATCTGGGGACAGCTGCGCGCGCTGTGCTTTGACTTCCCGCCCTACCAAGGTCATACCAGACATACCCTCGGGCCAAAGATAAGACACCATAGTGTCCAGCATCGCTAGCTTTACGTGTTGTCCCTTACGCGTCCGCTCACGAGCAAATAGAGCTGCAGTAATGGCCTGAGCCGCCGTAACTGCAGTGGTTTTATCGGGAATGATCGTACGAATCATTTTTGGCCGACCGGTCTGACCATCCGCCTGTATCGCGGCTAATCCCGACAACGCCTGAATCACTGGGTCATAGACCCGCTGATGCGCAAACGGCCCAACATCGCCAAAGCCACTGATGGAAACGTAGATGATGTCATCGCGCAGCGCTCGAACCGCCGCTTCACCAAAGCCCATGCGCTCGATCGTGCCCGGGCGAAAGTTCTGTACCAGCACATCGGCGGTGCGAAGCAAATCCCGAAGAATCTCTGCACCCTCAGGCGTCTTCAGATTCAGCGCCAAACCGCGCTTCGAGCGATTGGAAGAAATAAACGTAGAAGTAATACCCGAACGATTAGGCCCGGCACCACGGACCAAGTCGCCCGCTAACGATTCCACTTTGATGACGTCCGCACCTTGATCCGCAAGCATCATGGTGGCTACCGGCCCAGAGATCATCGACGTTAAATCAATGACTCGAATACCCGACAACGGTCCCTCGGACGAATCGTCCACTTCACGTACTTCTGTCATGCAAATGCCTTCATTGCTTCAGCCTTGGCCCACTTATAGTCAGCCTTACCATTGGGTGCTCGACGCACCTGTTCGACCACCAAAACCTGTTTCGGGACTTTGTATCCCGCCAACTGCTCGCGACAGAAGTCAATGATGTCTTCCTGAGTCGCAACGGCCCCCTCCAGACAAGAGGCCAGCGCAATAATCCGTTCACCAAAACGCTCATCAGGCACGCTCACAACGAGGCAATCGTGCACCGGCGAAAATCGTTTAACCGCCTCTTCAACTTCTTCCGGAAATACTTTTTCACCCGCGGTGTTAATGCACGCGCTGCCACGACCCAGCAACGTGATAGAGCCGTCGGCTTCAACGGTGGCGTAGTCGCCGGGAAAACTGTATCGCACGCCGTCGATTTCGCGAAACGTTGCCGCAGACTTCTCCGCATCTTTGTAATAGCCAAGTGGAACAAGTCCTGAGGTGGCAATCTTACCCATTTCTCCCGACCCAGGCTCGACGGCACGACCGTCATCGGTGAGCACCCGCACTCCTTCGCTCAACTCGAACTTTGCTGTTGCACTAATGCCTTCCCGAGTGGTGATGGAGCTGCCCATACCGCCTTCCGTGGATCCCATAATATCCGCCAAAATCATGTCATGGTGCGCAAGCAGGCCTTGTTTGGTCTCCATACTCCACATGACCCCACTAGAGCCGATTTGTTTCAAGCTGCTGATATCATAGGGCGTACCGCGGCGTTTAGCGGTATCCAAAGCATTGAGTATCGGTCGCGCAAAAGCATCGCCGACAATAATTAGATCGGTTACGCGATATTCCTCGACCATGCCCAACAATCGATCTGGATCCATACCCAGTTTCGATGTGGTCACCACCGTGCCCCCCAGTAACATCGGTAAAAAGCTGCCAAGCCACATGCCCGTGCCATGCATCAACGGACAACCGGGCAGACTCACAGGCGGCTCGTCGATACGCTGCAGATACTCTGCATATTCCCCGATGGATGCGGGCGGCTCGATCTCGCGACCAGCGGCGCCTGAAGCAATAAAATATTGAGTAAAACTGCCTACCGGGTACATCACGCCTTTCGGCATACCCGTAGTACCACCGGTATACAGCATGTACACGCCTTCCGGATTCTGCACCCGCCGCGCCAAAGGTGGATTGTCACGAATCGCCCGTTCGTAATCGACAGCGCCCTTCAGCAGCGCCTCCGTCCCATCATCAATCTGCACCAGTAGCTTAACCTTTGGTAAGCGTTCACGAATTTCCCAAATGCGCATGGCGTAGCACGACTGGAAAAAGACCACCTCGGCATCCGAATTGTCCAGCAAATACACCAATTCGTCGGCTTTGTAGCGATAATTGACGTTAATCGGACAGCCACCCACCTTAAAAACACCAAATTGCGCCTCTTGATATTCGTTGGAATTGTGCAGATATAAGCCGGCCTTCGCATCGGTACCAATCCCATGCGCCTGTAACAAGCCGGCGATGGAAGACGCTCGGCGCTCAAAGCTCTCCCAGCTCAGCGAACGGCCATCCGCGATGGTGGCGATTCGATTAGGAAAACAATCCGCCACCGTTTCCATCGCAGTCGCGAAGTGAAAATCCATAAGAGCCTCCTACCCTTATAAGTCCGACTAATTTAGAGCACTGCACGAGGATTTGAAATACAAGAGCAACAATTCTTAGGGCCGTCCGGTGTAAGCGTCGCCAATTATTGGCTAATTCAACCACGACTTTTGCGGATCGATCCCGTTTTTGGCCAAACAGCCCTTCTTTAATCGACTGTTTTCGACCTGATTAGTTGGCACAGCTTTTGTATTCATAACGTAGTTAATACGACACTGGCGCCGATCACCGACCCAGTGTTCACCACGGCAACAAGGAACAATGAAAGATAAATTACAGTTCTCTCGACTCGCTTATCCGCGGGCTACCCTTATTACCTGCGTTGGCTTATCACTGCTGGTGCTGTCGGTGGCCATCTTTGCAAACGTGCAAAGCGAGCCCTTCGCCGCTTCCCAGATTCTTAGCAACGCGAGTCTGCTGAAGCTACTTACCTCAACCTTTGGCTGACAGCCGAAATTCACTGCAGCGGAGAAGATCATGGCAAAATCGCTAAAAAAATTGCGCAAGCATCTACACTTAGATCGGGACCAAGCTTGGTTTTTCGGCGTCTGCGCGGGCCTTGCAAACTACTGGCGTGTCGACCCGGCCTTTGTGCGGGTAGGGGCGGTGTTGGGCGGCCTATTCATGACCAAACTGGCTATCGCTATTTACCTCGTTGTCTGGCTGGTGCTCGACAATCGCGCCAATGTCGAGCCTATGAATTAGATTTAAAAGCCGCCTAAAACTGTCATCATGGCGAGTCTCTACCAGCCAGCCTAACCCGAAAGCACTGTAAGCGAGAGATCATGTCCATATACACAGGAAAAAAGACGCTAGTTACCGGCGCTTCTGCCGGCATAGGCTATGCCTTAGCAGAGGAGTTAGCAGAACGGGGGTCTGAGGTAATCATCACTGCTCGGAGGCAGGATAGACTGGAGGAATTAGCACGAAAAATTGAGCACGCAGGCGGCACGGTTCATATCTTTCTCGAAGATCTTTCGCAACCCGGATCGGGGCGAAAATTATACGATCGCGTTAAATCAGCAGGCTTGCAGGTTGATCTTCTTATCAATAACGCGGGTTATGGCCGTTGGGGAGACCTGACCAGCCATGACCGGGAAGATTACGCAAAAATGCTGCAGCTAAATGTCACCACCCTTACAGATCTATGTCATTTATATCTTCCAGATATGGTGGCTCAAGGCGGTGGCGGCATTATTAATGTCGGGTCAATGGCCTCTCTTTCGCCAATCCCTTACGCCAGCGTTTATTCATCCTCAAAGGCTTATGTTTTGATGTTTTCAGAAGCCATTCGTTACGAATATCAGGATCGGGGCGTGAAGGTGATGGCGCTTTTACCCGGGGGAACGCAGTCGGAATTTGCCCGCGTCGCCACGGAAAAGTCAGAAAAGCTCACGAAAAGAAATCAAAAACGCGAGGGCTCTGCAGCTGGCGGGGCATTGCAAACGTCTCAGGAGGTTGCGGTCGAATGTCTGGACGCATTCGAGAAAAATAAACAATACGTTCTCTGCGGCAGCAGAAACCGCTTTTTATATAACCTGACGAAATTCATGTCTCGCCAGCGTGTTCTCGAGATGACAGGCGGTATGTTTAGAAAGATCGCCGGCTAGTTTCGAGATGAGTGTTTACTTCAGCACCCTGTGCCTCGAGGACATCCCTATTTCAGGGCGCAACCGGCACGGGTTAGCCGCCCTGGTCACGCCACTGTTTAAACGCTTCCAGCTCCTTGCGCACCTGAACGCTGACGTAACTGATTACCGCGGCATCATCCAGCAGACCCCAGCCAAATAGAAAATCCGGCAACGCATCCAGCGGCGCTACGAAATACAGCAGCGCCGCCACCACAGATATCAATGTGGTCGGCGAAACCTCCCGATAATCACCCTGGACATAGGCGGTTAAAAACTCGACCAGCGTGCGCAATTGCTCCTCTGCTGACGCAAGGCTCGCACCACCACGTTGGATCATTTTCTTTGTTGCCTGTTTAGCCACCCGTTGCAGACCCGCGGGCGAACCAACCAGCCTAGCCGCCCGAGCTAAAAATCGTGAGAACCCGCGAGGATGCTCGCTCATAGCTGCACCAACGAGCGACCCACTGCAAATTCCAGCAGCCAGCGCGCAACCAAAATTTCGTCGGTGTCCTGATTCATGCTGGCGATACCTTGCTGATACAAATTTTCTCCGAGCAGCGTGCGACGATGGTCGAGCAAACCCCGGGCATAGGGCTTTGTAAATTCTGGATGGCCTTGCACCGAGAGCGCAAGATCACCCATGGTAAAACCCGCTACCGGGCAAAACCTATTAGCGGCGAAAACTTCCGCGCCTTGGGGCAGTTCTGTCACTTGATCTTTGTGACTGGAAAGCAGCCGAAACTGCTGTGGTGCGGATTCCCCCATCCAGGCATGTTGCCGCACGATATTGCTGGTGTGAACACCAACAGCCCAACCGCCCTCAGCGGGCGCAACTCGACCGCCGAAGTAGTGGGCCATGAGCTGATGACCGAAACAAATGCCTATAATTTTTTTCTCGGCAGCCAAGGCTTGCTCCACAAACCGCACCAACTCAACAATCCAGCGCGCGTCATCGTAGACGCTGTCACGGCTGCCGGTAATCAGATAAGCATCACAATCCGGCGTTAACGGCAGCGCCTGCTGCACCGGATAAGTAACGCATTCGATACTCAAAGGCGCACGATCTGGTAGCTGTGCACCAGCGCGCAGCACCCGTTCAAACATCTGCGGATAGTCACCAAACTGCGGCTGGAACTGCTGTAGCACCGAGTCCGTTTGCAGAATCCCAATACGCAGTGTGTTCATTAAATGATCTCGAAGTAGCGCTGCAGCTGCCAGTTGTTAAGGCTACGCTGGTACTCTTGAACCTCCCAACGTCGCGACATGACAAAGTGATCAACAAACTCGTCACCCAAACTCGCGCGCGCCAACTTCGATCCGTCCATTTTTTCTGCCGCATCACCTAGATTACTGGCAAACCGCAGATACGCCGGCAATGAATCTTCTAGCTCGTAGGCATTGCCCTGCACAGCACTTTCCGGCTCCTGCCTCTCACGAATACCAGCCAAGCCCGCACTCAGCACAGCTGCCGCGACTAAATAAGGGTTAGCGTCGGCACCACCTACTCGACACTCAATTCGCTGACTCGACGCACCACCAGGGATAACACGGATCGCGGCGGTTCGATTCTCCACACCCCAAGTGGCTGACGTGGGCGCCCAGGCGCCTTTTACCAGGCGGGTGTAGCTGTTGATGGTGGGGGCGAGCATAGGCAGTAGCTCCGGCAAATAGCGTTGCAGACCTCCTACCGCAAAGCGCTGAGCCTCTGACATACCCTGAGGAGCAGTCCCATCGGCGAAGATATTGACGTCGTTTGCGTCACAAACGCTGAAATGGAAATGGCCACTCTGACCTGGATATTGCATAGACCACTTCGCCATAAATGTCGCCATCAAATCGCGTTTTTGAAAAAAAACCTTGGCAAATGTTTTGAATATATTCGCTCGATCCGCAGCCTCGACACCGGTATGCGATTGCAAAGCGGCCTCCCAGACCCCGGGCCCAGTCTCACAATGCAAACCCTCGATGTCGCAATCCATACGTCGACACCAATCCATGAGCTCAATAAAATTCGACGACTGCGTGGAGGCGCGCAACACCGAATAACCGAAATTACCTGGTGTCAGTGGTGTCAGGTTTCTGTAGTCCTTGTCCTTTGCGCTGCGCGCAGTTTCATCAAAGACAAAAAACTCATACTCGAAACCCGACCGCACATGCAGCCCAAGCTCTGCATACTCGCCCAAAACGCCTTTCAAAACAGAACGCGGGCACAACGGATGCGGGCCGTCGGCTGCGACAAACTCTCCAATAAAAAATGGGCAATTCTCGTCGGGTAACCAGCGCTCCGAATCCACAATTAAACGATACGCCACATCAGGGAACCCGGTATGCCAACCGGTATAGCGGCCCGCATCGTAAAGCTGGTCGTCCACATCCCAGCCAAACACGCAATCGCAAAAACCGCCCTGTTTGGTTAACAGGCTGGCAAATTTTTCTAAAGCCACGTACTTGCCGCGGATGACACCGTCGATATCGGTCAAACCCAGCTTAACTTGGAACACATCGCGCTCTTTATACTGCGCAAGTTTATGCTCCAAAACTTTATTATCTCTGTCCATCGCTCCACTCTCCTCTGACCAGGGCGCGCCGTCCCGCTAATCCTACACTCTCCGCTCGCCATCACGAGCACTCCGCGCCCGCGAGCTCGAGAAAAAGTAACGATTCCATGGCCGCCAAGACGTATTTTGTTACCGAATAACCCACTACCGTTATCTACCTAAAATCGACAGTTCGGCAGGCTCATCCGTTGTGGATAACTTTGAGGATAACTTATGCGAAGTTTGTGCAAGCTGGGGATACAGTCAAATACAGACGTTTTTTTAAAGTCGAATATTTACGTTTTTATACATACCAATCATGGAGTTACATAACTTTGGTTAAACTAAATTATAGAAAACTACGCCATGTGTCAGCGCGTCTGTGATTTGTTGGCCTATGTGTATAAAACAATGTGCTGGCGCGTTAGTGGTTACTAACCCCAAGAGCTTAGAACCGCTGAATTTTCAGTAGTAAACTGCGAAACAAAAAAAACATTAAAACCGTTAGGCGCGCAAATCGCCGCGCCTTAGAGGGACGCGCACCAAGGTTAAAAAATCTCCAAATCCTGCGGATTCAACAACCCGCACAGCTGCCGCACTGTAAAGGCAGAGGTTACATTTTTGCGCATTCAATCCGACTCAGACCAAGGTCAATGCATCAAATTGAACATTTTCCGCCGGTATCGGCCAGCTAACTCGCTACCCTTTCCGAGCACGTCGAACACTCTGATCATAGAGAGGCGGCCTAAATCGTCCCGAAAACTACGATCTGCTTTGAGGATTTCTAAACCCGCCAGCAAAGCCTCCTCATAGGCTTCGGAGGCAACATAAAGAACCGCTAACTGATATTTTAATTCCAGATCCGCAGGTTCTTTAGCAACAGCCACCTGCAAGTCTGCAAGCTCGGGCATAGCCGCTGCTTCTTCCATGAATTCCAGTCGAGTCTGCGGGCGCGCTCTATCTGCAGTGTCTTCTTTGACGCTGGCAAGAACCGTGCGCGCGTCTTCTAGGTCACCCTTGCGCACCAGCACGTCGGCCAAATCAACACGTAAGGCCTGGTTATTCGGTTCTTCCTCAATAGCGGTCTGCAGCATTGCAACCGCTGTAGCAAAATCTCTGAGCTCGAGCGCTTGCTGCAAATCCCCGGCAATAGCACCGTCCAGCGATTGAGTGTGCTGATCCAACATGGCGCGCAACTGCGCTTCCTCAGCGGGTCCATCCAATTGATCAACGATTTGCCCTTTGTGGACAACCCGAATACACGGCAGACCTGGCACCTGTAATGTTTGCGCAAGGTTTTGATCCAACGCCACGTCTGACAGCGCCAGCGCAAATTTGCCCTGATATTGCCCTAGCATGGCCTCGAGTTGCTGTTTCGCCTGAACCGACGGTGGTACCTGCTCAGCCCAAAACAACAGGACTACCGGCAATGATTGAGATCGGTCTACAACTTCGGATTGAAATGACTCAACGGATACGTCTATAGAGGAGGAATTTTGCATCGTTTTGTTTTAAGTCCTATTTGATTCGCAAAGCGCGACGAATTTTACATCACCTTGTCGAAAGAGATCTGTCGCGTAATCGGGCGCGGCCCAATCCAATCAAAACCATCTGATTGACTCGCTAGTCCCAGACTCGCCAACTGTCCGCGTAATCCATCGAAAGCAGCCGAGACGCGGCGCGACGAATTATTTTGTTCGCTAATGTGCCCGATCATGACGTGTAATTGGGGGTGCGCCAAATGCGCTAGCAATTCTGCGGCTTGCTCATTCGACAAATGACCGAAATTTGCAGCCACGCGGCGTTTCAATGAGGCAGGGTATTTGCCCTGCATCAGCATGCCGTGGTCATGATTCGCTTCCAGCAGTAGATATGAGCAATCGCTAAACTTGTTCAACACATGCCGGGTCGCCGTGCCTAAATCCGACAACACCCCAATCTTCTCGTCGCCATGGCTAAGGGTAAACTGGGTGGGTTCGCGGGCGTCATGAGGTACGCAAACCGGATCGATAGTGACTCCAGCTAACTCAAACGGCACATCCCCATCAAAGGGCTGGCAATTAAACTCCTTGGGTGCTCGGCTTAACGTTCCATGAGAGGCATATACGGGCAGCGCGTAACGGTGAGCGAGCGCTGCAACGCCGGCTATGTGATCACTGTGTTCATGACTCACCAGAATTGCAGTAATGTCACCCGCGCTGACTTGCCGATTTGCCAGGCGTCGTTCAGCTTGTTTTAAATTGAAACCGCAATCGATTAAGAACAGTGCATCACCCAGTGCAACAAGGGTGCCGTTGCCACGACTGCCGCTACCTAATGAGGCGAATCCCATTAGGCCGCATATTCTCGAATCAGAACCAAAATCTGTTGCGCCAGATCATTGTCCGCCAGCGGCTGCTCGCCATCAAAGACCAAGACGTCATAAACATTCGATTCGATATTCGCAGACATTCGCAGTGTTACGCTCAGGGCACCGACCCGACTGCAAGAGAAGGTCAGCCGACACAGCAACCCCTTTGATTTATCATCGCCGAACAGGCTTTGGGGCAACAGCACTTCCATAGTACCGGTTTCTGAACTCTGCGCTAAAACGTCGACCTCAACGACTTCGGCGTTGCGCAATGATTGACCCAACGTAGCCCAGGCCCGACTTCTGTCCAAAAACAGTCGTAACACGGGTTGGCCCTGAGTATTGCGCGCCAGTTCCGCTTTCGCTCCGCTGCCTATTTTCTGCGCCACCCGAGATACTGTGCTCTCGGCAACCCGAGCGGCGATATAGGCCCCAATTTCCGACAGCAGTTTATTTTCGGCGCCGCCCAAATCTGAAGTGATCTCAGACAGACTGGCCACGTTCCCAGCAGTCTGCAGACCCTGCAGATCGTTATCATGACGCAAATGCACTTCTGTGGCTGTCGGCTGTAAACCTTGTTCCACCCGAATCAAAAGCCGATCTCTGCCCTGATTCAGTCCTTCGTCCTGCTTCGCCTCCACCAGCGCCGTGCGCACGATGTCCCGATAAGTTGACGCCTCCAGTGCAAGCCAGATCGTATTGAGCCTGCCTTCCTGGGGATCCTCATAATCAAACGCCACACCATTATCCGCGAAGAACTGCTTAATTTTCGGCCACGCCGTCGTGGGCGGCTCCGGAATCGCCAACCAGGCACGCTCGCCTAAACGCTGAATACGCACCTCATTGCGGTTATCGTTGGCGTACATAGCGTCGGGCAACGGTGGTCTTTTGGGATAAAAAGACGGGTTCACCTGTTGTGCAATCTGCGGTACCGGAAACGGATCTAACCCTGGCTTCGACGGCAAATCTGCCGGCACCTGCAGATCGGCCTCAGGCTGCGCTTGCAAATAGTCGTTTGGATCGCGTTCATTCGAGTCCTTGTCGCCAAACCATCCACAACCTGAAACCAGCATGGCGATAAATAATACTTTCACCGCTGTGCCAGCGATCGCAAAACAATTCCAGATCATGCGTATGCTCCTGCCGCCGCAATGCGTTCTCGTACAGCTTGATGATATTCGATGCTCAACGGTATCAGTGGTAGACGGATCCCCGCTTGGGTGCGACCAAGATCGCTCAATGCCCATTTAGTCGGCGTCGGTGAAGACTCAACAAACAAAATTTCATGCACCGGCTGCAGCCACTCGTCCACTTGAATCGCCCGTGCGGTATCGCCGGTCAAAAAACTATTACAGAATTCGGCCATGAGGCTCGGCAGCACGTTCGCCGTCACAGAGATCGTGCCAACCGCACCCAGCTCTAACATTTGTAGGGTCTGTGCGTCTTCGCCAGAAAGCACAAAGAAATCCTCTGCCACCCTATCCTTGATTGCCGCCACCCTGTGTATATCTCCACAAGCCTCTTTAACGCCTATGATGCCGTCGATTTCAGCAAGCCGCGCCACCGTCTCCGCTCCCATATCGCATCCGGTTCGAGGAGGCACGTTGTAAAGCACGATCGGCAAGCTTGTGGCTGCGGCTATCGCCTTATAGTGCTGGTACAAGCCCTCCTGAGTCGGCCTATTGTAATACGGCGTAACCACCAAACACGCATCGGCTCCAAGACGCTGTGCTTCCTGAGTTTGGTGCAGCGCCTCGTCGGTCGCATTACTGCCTGTGCCGGCTATGACTGGAATACGCCCGGCAACCACATCTATGGTCCGCTTGATGACCTGTAAATGTTCCTCGGTAGTCAGCGTCGCACTCTCACCGGTGGTGCCCATCGGCACGATGGCGTGAGTACCGCTTTCTATGTGCCACTCGATAAGCCGATCTAAAGCGCCCCAATCGAGGGAACCATCGAGTTGCATAGGCGTTACGAGCGCCACAATGCTGCCTGTCAACATGCCAAACGCCTTAGTTGTACGGGGATCGCGAAATGGTACGCACGCTATTCAATACCCACAAGCCTGATCATACCCCCACGCAAAACAATGCAGTTAGACGTTCACCGAAAGTGCTCGTTCCACAACGAACTGCAGATGTCGTCGGTGCGCCTTAGTAGCTGCGTTGCCTCTGCGTTTGGCGCTGAGTTGTTTGGCTAATTTCTCAAGCTGGGCAAACACCGCCGTGCGCGCCAAATGAGAAATATTTTTCGACTTATTGCCGCGCCAGATTGACACCAGACGCTCTAAGTACTCGATCTGGAGATTTTGCCTAATGCTGTTAACACTGCCGCGCATATCTGCATCGAAGATAGCGCCGGTAAGATCGTCAAACATTTGGGTTAACTCATAGTCATTGCCATAGAGCCGCGAGTCGCTGATACGCTGCAAGGTTCGCGGGTGCAGCAGATGGTCAAGGATACGTTTCTGCACCGAAAGCATCATTTCATGCAGCTTCGGGTCTTCCGGTTCTTCGTAAAAGTCGAAGCCGCGACGCTGCTGCTGAAGGTGCTGGAACACCCGTTCCGAGCCCGCCAAGGCGTCAGGCGCGAAAATGTAGGTGGCCAAAACCTTCATAGCACGCCGCTGTTGCCCAGCGTCCACGGCCCGATAAGGCGGCACTTCGGACGTCCCCGGCGGGGCGCGGTTGATGTGCACACCACCCACATAACGTGACACCACGCCCCCTGACCGCGACAGTTGATTCATCAGCAACACGTGGCTGTTATATAGCGCTTGATAGGTTTCGCCACGGTGGTTTTTCAGCAGGTCGGAGCGCATCGTGCGCACGAGCTGCAGGCGCTGCTCGGCATACCCCACAGCGTCACCACTGTGATCGTAGATATTGATATGCGGGTCGATACCGCGACCTGGACGACGCATGTCGTCGGCATCATTTCCGTAGGCCAACTCTGGTTCTGTGGATCTTGCCAACAACGTCTCTAAGCGTTGCTGCTCTGCCGAATCATCCGCGAGACTCGGTGCGTACCCATATTCGATAGCCCAGAGGTCGTAGAGGCCCGGCCGATTTTGATAAAAAGGCGTTTGTGGCTGACCGGGTGGCGCTACATTCACCGCCTCGTAATCCATTACCGAACCAGACAGCCCGGTCGCCGCAACCGCCGACTCATCGAATACATTGGGCTGCAGCTGGCTCGCCCGCATGTTATGTGTCAAACCTAGGGTATGGCCTATTTCGTGCAAGATCAGCATGTACATACTGTCCTCGATCAATTGCTCGCGCAGCCCGCTACCAACACCGTTGGCCGTCAGCGCTTGGGCGGCAAACAGCTGATCCATTTGCATATGTGCGCCTAGGTCACACAAGCGACCCGATCTGTGAGGTGCCAACCCACTGGGCTGTAAGACGTCTTTAATGCGCAAACGATTGGTTAAAAAACTGAACTCCAACATAATGTCAGCGCCAATGATCTGCCCAGTGCGCGGGTTCGTAAAAGACGGGCCGTAACCGCCAAACGGAGGATTCGGCGATGCTGTCCATCGCAGCACGTTGTAACGAATATCACCGGCATCCCAATCCGCGTCATCCGGTTGTTGCTTCACCACCACCGCATTAGAAAACCCAGCAGCCTCGAATGCCACGTTCCACGACAATGCCGCCGCTTTAATCATGTCTCGGTATTCGTAGGGCGTGGTATTTTCGATCCACCAGGTAATCGGCTCCACCGGATCGGAAATTGCCGCCTCTGGATCCTTCTTCACCAGATGCCAACGATTGATCATGTCGCGGTAGGGGGCGACCTCGCGACTTGTGAGATCGGTACGGCGGTCGGTGAAATAGCCGACCCGATAATCGGCCGCACGCGGCTCAAATTCGTTGTCGGGCATTGCCACTAAGGTGTGTTGTACGCGTACGCTGATGGCGCGGCTGTCCGTCACATCCTCATCGCCGAGCACCACCGGAGCTGGATTTTCGTAAACCATCTCTGTAAGTAACGAGGTATTTTCGGGGTAGTTGTTTACCGCGACTATTTTTGATCGCGCGTCACTGAGCTTGCCTAGAGAAAAGCGCTCTCCCGGTTTAACCTTTGGGTTCGCCGACGGCTTGATCTGCGCGAGCTTTTCTTTCAGCAACACTGGACCCAGCGCGATAAGCAGTTCGCCCTTTTCCTTATCCTCGGCGACAATTTTCTCCACCGCCAGCACCGCCGGAGGAATATTCGCTTGTCCCGAGCGACTCAAAGGACTGTCGGGGTCAAAATAAAAGCTGGTGTTATTTTCCACAAACTCCACCCGATCAAAATGCCGGCGCAACACCAACACCTTATTATCGCGATATTGCCCGCGAAAATGCCCGCCCTGCACGACGCCGTCCTGAGCAACCACAGTATGAATAAATTCCTTATTCAACTGGTCTTCGCGAATCAGCATATGCAGGCCACCATCCGATCGTTTGCGCAGAATGGTGAAGAATCCGTCGAAACGTTCGCTGGCGGCGGCGATGTCGGCGATGCTTTTCTGACTCGTCGGCGCGGTTTTGTCATCACCACACGCCGCTAAAGATAGCGCTACGAATATTGCAAAAAACGTTGTTATTTTTTGTCCTATCACTCTTATTTCTCGTTTAACTGCTGAGCTGTTGCCGCAACCAACGACCGTGGCCAGGCATTAAAAATGGCTTTTATAAGCGTCGCTAAGGGTATCGCGAAGAAAACACCCCAAATTCCCCACAGCGATCCAAACGCAAGTATGGCAATGATAATCGCAAGCGGGTGCAGGTCATTAGCTTCGGAAAACAAAAGGGGCACCAGCACATTGCCGTCCAAGAACTGCAAAATCGCATAAACGGCCATCACGAGCGTCAAATCCGTGGACCAGCCGAACTGTAACACCGCCACCGCAAAAACCGGCAAGGTGACAACGGCCGCACCAACAAAGGGTATAAGCACAGAAAAACCAACGATCACGCTGAGCAGCGCAGCGTAATTGAGACCTAGAATCAGAAACGCTGCAAACGTAACAAAGCCGACAATCAAAATTTCTAACGCCTTGCCACGCACGTAATTACCGAGCTGGGTATTCATTTCGGCTGTCACGGTATTGATCATCGGCCGCTCTGTGGGCAGCATCTCGCGCACCGCGCTTACCAGTCGTTCTTTGTCTTTTAAGAAGAAGAAAACTGTGATCGGCACGAATACCACATACAACACCAATCCGAGCAAAGAGAACACCTGACTAAAGGCCGTCTCTATGACTGCGCCGCCCACGTTAGCCACCTCGCGGCCGCCCTGCTCCAAAAGCGCCGAGATTTGCTCCTGAGTTACGTATTCAGGAAAACGCTGGGCTAAGTTGCTAACGCCTTCCTGTAGACGTTGCGCAACGCTCGGCAGCACCTGCAAAAAACTCTGGAGCTGCTGCCATAACAGTGGCACCACGAGCAAAACCAGCGCCAATACCGACCCCAAAAACAGCAGAAAGGCCGCGTATACAGCTAACGTTCGAGGCACTCGCCGTTGCTCTAATTCGGTCACAACGCCTTGCAGCAAAAAAGCGATCACGAGTCCAGTGAGTACCGGTGCCAGCGCGCCGCCGAAAGCCATGAGCAGCGCAGCGCCAATCAGCAGCATTGCAACTAAGTAAATGGCGTCGGGTTGAGAAAAGTAACGATTCGCCCACTGATTAATAATGTCAAACAGTTTCATGCTCTGTCGCTCAGTTTTGCTTTTGCAGGAGGAAGCTGAAGCAACCATCGGTCTCGGTCGATTCAAGCAACAAGTGACCGCTTTGCCGCGCGAACACTGCAAAATCCTTAACCGATCCAGGGTCGGTAGAGAGCACGCGCAGTTGCTGCCGAGTTTGCATGTTATTCAGCGCCTGCTTTGCCTTTAACAAAGGCATTGGGCAATTGAGCCCAGTCACATCCAGTTCTACTACTTTCATATTGCCAGCGTTTACAGCAGCCTTGGGCCCTGTTGACATAGTTTTAGATAGCCTCGTTCAATGCTGCGCAATGTACCACAGCGCTGCGCCTGACTTGATGTTAATGAACCTAATACCCAGTTCTATTGCCATAGCGTAGTATGGGTTCATGCCAACCTATCGGAACTGTCATCCCCAGTTGCGTGTGCGATTCAACACCGCAGCGATGCTGCTTTGTCTGCTCGCGCTACACGCCACGGCAGCCATTGCAGCTCAGAACCTTCCAAGCTTGGGCGACGGCTCTTCGAGGCTCGTTTCGCCGCAAATGGAGCGGCGAATCGGCGAGGCTTTTTTGCGGCAACTGCACGCAAATTTACCGATATCCGAAGATGTGATCGTTCAGTATTACATTGAAAATCACATGCAGGACTTGGCACAACATGCGCAAATGCGCGAACCGCTGCAGAGCATAATTGTTGTCGATAATCCGGAAATTAATGCGTTTGCCGCACCGGGTGGGATTATAGGCATCAATCTTGGACTGCTACTGTACGCTCAAAATATTCACGAATACTCCTCCGTCGTGGCGCACGAGTTTGCCCACATCAGTCAGCGCCATTTCGCCCGGGGTATCGAGGAGCAGCAAGCCGCTTCGATACCCATGCTCGCTTCAATGATTGCTGCGCTGTTGGTCGGCGCAGCTGGAGGTTCTGAGGCTGGAGTGGCCGCCCTCACAGCGGCACAGGCGGCAGGCCAGTCCAATCAACTGAGATTCAGTCGAGAACGAGAAAGCGAGGCAGATCGCGTCGGGCTTAATACCATGCGGCGCGCGGGTCTTGATGTTGGAGCGATGTCACGCATGTTCGAACGAATGCAAAACGCCTATCGGTTCACCACGCGACCGCCGGAATTTCTTCTTACCCACCCTTTGTCCGAGACCCGCATAAGCGACGTTCGTAACCAAGCGCGCGAATTTTTTTCTGAGCAGCCCGAAAATACTTCGCGCAAATGGCCAGATCAGTTGGAATATCAACTCGTAAGAATGCGGACTAAACAGCATTATTCGAAAAACCCGCAAGCCGACGTATTTAACTATCGCGAAAAGCTAGAACAGGCACCCGATAGCCCCGCTCTACAATACGCTCTGGCGCTGGCCCTGAGCGAAACACAGGAACATGACCAAGCGCTGGCGCTCATGCGCAGCTTAAAAGGAAAAATCTCCAGCAGCATTTTCTACCACGCATCACTGGCCGAGCTGATGATCGCAGCGACACAATTTGATGACGCTCAGGACTTAATCAGACAACAACTGGCGCTCTATCCCGACAACTTTCCGTTGGCAATGATGTATGCCAAAGCGTTGGTGGCAGACGAGCAGTTCAGCGCCGCCGAGTCGGTGCTGCAGACCCAATCCAAGCTGCGTCCAACCGACACGCAGGTCTGGTTTTTGCTCGCTGAGACCGCCGGTCTGGCCAGCAACATCACCGGTGTCCATCTAGCAAGGGCGGAATACTTTTATCTGCACGGCGCCCTGCACCGGGCGATTCAGCATCTGGAATACGCGCAGCGACTCGTACGCACGTCCAACCCGCTAATGGAAACCAAACTGGCACAGCGCATTCAAGATCTGCGTACCAGCATTCGGCTGCAGAACAGCTAGGCCTTGAACCCCAGCATCCGATCTAGCGGCAACCTAGCGCGCTCGGCGATCGAACTGTCTATATGGATTTCGTTTTGAGCCCGATAGATCGCGTCGCCAAGCACCCGATTCAGACATTTCAACTCGTTCATCGCCATCCACGGACAGTGAGCGCATGAGCGGCATGTTGCGCCATCACCGGCGGTAGGTGCTTCGATGAAAACTTTGTCCGGATTGAGCTGTCGCAATTTATGGAAAATGCCGCGGTCGGTGGCAACAATGAATTCCTTATTTGGCAGTTCCCGAGCGGCATTTATGATTGCGCTGGTCGAGCCCACGGCGTCGGCCAATTCTATTACCCCGGCAGGCGACTCGGGATGCACCAGCACCCCAGCATCCGGATAAACGCGCCGCATATCCTCTAGCGCCTGAGTCTTAAACTCTTCGTGCACCACGCAGGCGCCGCTCCACAACAGCATATCTGCCTTGGTTTGATTCTGAATATAGCCGCCAAGATGCTGATCCGGTGCCCACAGAATTTTTTCTCCGGCTCGATCCAATGCCGTTATGATCTCTAGCGCACAGCTGCTTGTAACAACCCAGTCGGCCAGCGCTTTCACGCGTGCAGAGGTGTTGGCATAAACCACTACGGTGCGGTCTGCATGCTGATCAATAAACTCAGCAAAGGCCTCTGGTGGACACCCAAGGTCCAGCGAGCATTCCGCATTCAGCGTAGGCATGAATACTTGTTTTTCCGGCGAGAGGATCTTCGCCGTTTCTCCCATAAACCGCACGCCGGACACAATCAAGGTTTGTGCCGGGTGATCTCGCCCAAACCTAGCCATTTCCAAAGAGTCGGAAACACAGCCCCCTGTCTCCTCGGCTAATTCTTGAATATCGCCAGCCACGTAATAATGTGCAACCAGAGCCGCATCTAGGGCCTTAAGTTGGGCCTTTATCTCCGATTTGAGCTGCTGCCGCTGAACTTCGGGCAACGACAGACTAGGCACCAACGGCACTTGGTCAGAGGTAAGCGTATAGTCTGGCAGTGAGAACTGAGTCATGTTGCTGATAATTGGGCCGACAATACGCAAATACTAGGGTCATCGACGAGCAATTGCTAACATCTGGAGACCCTATTTATGTACCCCGAATTGGATAGCATATGCCTGCTTCGGTACTTTTTTTGATATCCGATCACGTCTCTGAGACCGCATCGAACGACAATCACGCTCGATTGCCCACCGCATTCGCAGACTGCAACTGGACCGTACACATAGCCGCGCCGGAACGAATCATGCTGAATCGGGACGGCCCGCATGTGGACGGTTACGCCATGCGACAGGCCGACCTTATATGGCCCCTCGGTTTTGGGCCGAGGAACGGGTTTTTGGACCGCGCACATCTGCTCAGCCAGTTGCCTCAAGAAAAAATGATCACCCCCATAGCTGAGCAAATTCTTGCGCACGGAAAAGCACAATGGCTGGAGTTCTGCCCACCAACCTATGTCAGCAGTGACATTAGCCATCTGCAGACCGTAGCCAAAGAGCAAGGCGGGGATTGGGTACTGAAACCGCTTGCGGGAAGTTATGGGCGAGATGTGCACTACGTGACCTCGCGCGAACAACAGCTCATCGGCGAAATCATGCAAACACGATCGGGGAGTTATTTTGCGTTGCAGCGTTTTGTTCCCGCCATAATACATGGCGAAATACGCACGCTCGTCGCGGGCGGCAAGATCATCGGCAGCTATCGACGCCAGCCACTAACAGGCATCCGCGCGAATTTGGCCGCCGAAGGCCACGCGACACCGGTCCTAGATCAGGATCTCGACACCGACCTGATCAACAAGGTGCTTGCCGACCTGCAGCGCCGTCGTATCGGCTACGCGGCGATAGATACAGTGGGTGGGTATCTTATGGAGGTAAACCTCGCCAACCCTGGTGGTCTGGGAACGCTGTGTACAATCTACCAAAGCGATCTCGGCGAACAAGTGGTCGGAGCTGTCGCTTCCCAACATGGCTTATAGGCACTGGATCTAGGCCGTTCCGCCATCGACACGAATCACCGTGCCGGTAGTAAAGCTCGCAGCATCACTGGCGAGATACAGCGCCGCACCAATAATTTCCTCCGGTTGCCCGCCGCGTCCCAACGCCAAGTTCTTTTTAGCGCTCTTTTCAAACGCCTCCATATCCCAAGCCTTAGAAATATCAGTTAAGAAAGGTCCGGCGGCGATGCAATTGACCCGCACCGATGGCCCCAACGCGAAGGCATAAGAGCGCGTCAACGCGTTAAGTCCGGCCTTAGCCGCCCCATAAGGCTCGGAGTTTGGTGACGGATTTAGGGATGCTGTGCTGCTGATGTTAATGATCGACCCGCCGGCACCAGCGGCCATACGCTCGCCAACCAAGGCCATGAGCCGAAACGGTCCCTTCAGATTAACCCCAACAACCTTATCAAAAAGCGCTTCACTGACGTCTGAAAGCTTGTCGTACAGCGGCGACATTCCCGCGTTATTAATCAAAATATCGACCTTGCCGAACCGTTCGTAGGCAGCGTCCACGAGCCCGTCAAGAGCGTCCCAGTGTCCAACATGGCAACCGTAGGCCAGAGCTTGGCGACCCATAGCGGATATTTTATCCGCCACTTCCTCACAAGCGTCCGCCTTGCGACTGGTTACAACCACATCCGCGCCCCGCGCCGCCAGCGCCAATGCCATCTCTCGACCTAGGCCGCGACTGCCGCCTGTCACTAAGGCGACCTTGCCTGAAAAATCCAATAGCTGGTCCAATCTAACCTCCCTGAAAAACCTCAAACAATACCGCCAATGTGACACAAGCTTGGCCATCAATTCCACCCGCACGCGAGTGCATGTCGAGCAGCCGAGCAAGGTGCTAGACTACCGCGCTCACTGTATTTTTGCGGTTATTAAAAATCCGTTATCAACAAGGGAGGATCGTATGGGGATGTTAGACGGGAAAGTGGCCTTGGTGACGGGCGCAGGCGGCGGGCTGGGGCGGGCCCATGCCATGTTGCTGGCCCAAGAAGGCGCAAAAGTGATCGTTAACGACTTGGGCGGGTCTCGCGATGGTACCGGCGCTGGTAACTCTATGGCCGACGGCGTCGTTGACGAAATCAAAGCCGCGGGCGGAGAGGCCACCGCACACTATGGTTCAGTAACCAGCCGCGATGATGCAGCGGGTATGGTTAAGTGCGCGGTAGACACCTACGGCAAAATAGACATCTTGATCGCTAACGCAGGCATCCTGCGGGACAAGTCATTCAAGAATATGGACGATGACATTTGGGATATCGTCCTCGACGTGCACTTACGCGGTACCTACTTAGTTACTAAGGTCGCCTACGATGCCATGCTCGAACAAGGTACAGGTGGCCGTATCATCATGACCAGTTCAACATCGGGACTACTAGGCAACTTCGGCCAAACGAACTACGGCGCAGCCAAAGCAGGCATCGCCGGTTTCATGCGGTGCCTCTGGTTGGAGGGTTTGAAATATGGCATCACGGTCAATGTGCTAGCGCCCACCGCCACCTCGAGACTGACTACTGACATACTGCCCGAGGAGGTCCAAGACGATTTTCCACCCGAGGCGGTTGCCCCGCCAGTTGTTTGGCTGTGTACCGACGAAGCGAAAGACGTTAGCGGTCGGCAATGGCTGGTGGCGGGCAATAACGTCTCTCTTCTAAGCTGGCAGGTGACACCCATCGCGCAAAGATCGTTAACAGACGGCACCTGGGACGTCGCTGATATCGGCGAAAAAATACTCGCCAGCAGGGACACATGGCCACCGGTTAACCCGCTACGTGGCAGCTAGGTTGGCGCTACGGAGAACCAGAACAACAGCACCGAGAGGGAGTGAAAACATATGAACTTCGGTTTTACTGAGGAACAAAACCTGCTGCGCGACCAAGTCGAGCGCTTCATGCAGGATTCCTGTCCAATCACGAGGGTACGTGAAATCAGCGACGCCGGCGGCTTCGACGCGGACTTGTGGAAGCAAATCGGCGAATTGGGATGGCTCGGCCTGTTGATCCCCGAGGCCTTCGGCGGTTTAGGCTTGAAATGGATTGACCAGGTCGTGGTATTGGAGGCGGCGGCAACCGGTTTGTGCCCATTACCCATGGCCTCCCAAGCCTTGGCCAGCACCGCAATTCTGACCTGCGCCAACGACGACCAAAAAAGCAACTGGTTGCCGCAGCTGGCCCGCGGCGAGGCCGTATACACTCTGGGGCTGTATGACGACGCCAACTGGATAGATCCGGCAGCGATAACCGCGACTGCTAAGGCCAGCGGTGACGGTTATGTACTCGGTGGCAAAAAGCCGTTTGTCAATGACGCAGGCAGCGCCGACTATTTACTGCTCGCAGTACAGGGACCAAACGGCCTGGCACTGGCGGCCGTGGCCAAAGACGAGGTGCGCATTACAGCGCAACCAACTATGGACAACACCAAACCCATGGCCAGTGTCGACCTTGAAGACGTGCAAATCGGTGCAGACCGCCTGTTACCAATGACGGCTGGGCAGTTGTACCATCTCACCGATTGCGGGGCGCTCGCCGTGACGGCAGAAATGGTTGGTGCCGGAAGCGCGATGCTTGAGTTAACCGGCGAATACGCGAAGCAGCGCGTTCAATTCGGCAAACCTATCGGCCAGTATCAGGGTGTTAAGCATCGATTAGCTGACATGTATGTCGACCTAGAGAGCTATCGCTCACTATGTTATTTCGCCGGTTGGTGCGCCGATGACGACCCCAAAGAACTAGCACGAGCGGTTTCTTTGGCTAAAGGTTACGCCTCAGACGCGTTTAATCAGATCGGCATTGATGGCGTCGGTTTGCACGGCGCGATCGGCTTTACCGCCGAGTATGATGCACAACTGTTTCTGAAACGCTCGAAATGGGCACGTCCCATGTTCGGCGACTCTGATTTCCATCTTGACCGCGTTGCTAGTTTAGGAGGCCTGTAATGGATTTTGATTACACTGCAGAAGAAAACGCTTTTCGCGAAGAGGTTCGGCGTTTTATCGATGACAATTTGCCGCCGAAGAAAGAGCGCGACAAGAATTTTCTCGCGACTTGGCTCGAAAAAGTGCGCGCCAAAGGCTGGGTTGGTTTCTCCTGGCCGAAAGAGTTCGGTGGCAGCGCAGGCGGACTGATCGAACAAACGATCCTGCGCGAGGAAATGGCACTGGCGAAAGCGCCACCGCTTGGTACCTCTATGATGGGGCTTGCCTGGGTAGGTCCCGGAATTATGGAATACGGCACCGAAGAACAAAAACGCAAGTTTATCCCTGACATTCTGGACAGCAAGGTAACCTGGTGCACGGGGTATTCCGAACCCAATCATGGCTCCGATCTCGCCGCGATACAGTGCAAAGCCGAGCTGCACGGGGATAACTATATTGTTAACGGGCAAAAAATCTGGACCACCGGCGCACCGTGGTCTCAATGGATAATTTTGCTTACCCGGACCCAATTCGATGTGGCCTCCAAGCACGACGGCATCACCTGCCTGTTAGTGCCGATGGACGCGCCAGGGGTTGAAGTGCGGCCAATCGAAAACATGGCCGGCGACAAACACTTTGCTGAAATCTTTTTCACCGATGTAGAAGTACCGGTAGAACACAGATTGGGCGCCGAGGGCGACGGCTGGAAAGTCACTGTCTCTGCACTGGCAAACGAGCGCTCAAGCATCGGTGAGGTAACACAGATGTTCGCAAAGCTCGAAAATTTAAAGGAACTGGTCAAATCGACCAAAAAACAGGGCAAACCGGCACATGAGGACCCGGGAGTGCGCCGCAAGGTCGCTCAATTTGAAATGAAAATTGCCGCAATGAAGTACAACGGCTTGCGCTATTTAACAAAACAGATCAAAGGCGAGCCGCTGAGTTCGGAGACTTCGGTGAACAAACTGCATCGTGCCAGTCTGGAGATCGAAATGGACGACTTCGCGGTAGAACTGACAGGGCAAGCGGGCTTGCAGCTGCGCGGCGGCGAAGACGCTGTGGACGGCGGGACCTGGTCGAAGTCAGCGCTGAATTGGCCGAACGTCGTCATCGGTGGGGGCACGCCGAACATTCAGCGCAATATCATTGCCGAGCGGTTGCTGGGCATGCCCAAGGACTGACACGGGGGTATCGACATGATCGGCCATGAGGCCGGTCATGTTCTCCCATCTACGCACTCGGCCGGATCAAATAACCGGCTTTATCGGGGAAATGCTACCGCTCGGCGGCATTTTCGCCAGTTGGCGCGAATTATTAACCATAGTCCGGGGACTGTTGGTTAGGATTCACGCAATGCTGAACGCACCTCGCAACGAACCCATACTGGGACTCTCCGAAGCGCTTGCTGGAGAACTCGTCTACCGGTTATGCATCGCAGAATGTGCCGGCCTCGACCGATATCGTGCCAAGGTAACCAAGCTGGAAAGTTCAACAGCGTCCGGCAACCGGTATATAAGAGTTCGCTTGCCTGTCGACGTCAGTACCAGCAACTTCATCCCTAATCATCAAACACT
>DEBN01000128.1:2250-7306 GCA_002348825.1 Gammaproteobacteria bacterium UBA2955 | reverse complement strand
ACCGGGGAAGACGCGCTGGTTATTTACGATGATCTCACCAAACAGGCCTGGGCCTATCGACAGATTTCGCTGTTGCTGCGTCGTCCGCCGGGCCGTGAAGCCTACCCAGGTGATGTTTTCTACTTGCACTCGCGCTTGCTCGAGCGTGCCGCGCGAGTCAATGCCGACTATGTGGAACAACAAACCAATGGCGCAGTTAAGGGCAAAACGGGCTCGTTGACCGCTCTTCCCATCATCGAAACTCAGGCCGGTGATGTGTCGGCTTTCGTTCCGACCAACGTTATCTCGATCACCGACGGCCAGATCTTCCTAGAGACGGATAACTTTAACTCTGGCCTGCGTCCGGCGATGAGCCCGGGTATTTCTGTATCCCGTGTGGGCGGCTCGGCGCAAACGCCTTTTATGAAAAAGATTTCTGGCGGCATCAAAATGGCGTTAGCCCAGTATCGTGAGCTGGCCGCGTTTTCGCAGTTTGCCTCGGATCTAGACGACGCTACCCGTCGTCAACTCGAGCACGGCGCCCGGGTAACCGAACTGATGAAGCAAAAGCAGTTTGCGCCGATGTCGGTCGCTGAGATGGGCACGGTGCTGTTCGCAGCGAACGAGGGTTATTTGACCGATGTCGCAGTGGAGAAAGTGCTTGATTTCGAGCAGGCCTTATTGGGGTTCATGAAGGCTGAATACACAGACTTCTTCAATACCATCAATGAAACCGGCGCATACAACGACGATGTTGTAGGCACGTTGCGCGAGGCGATCGAAAAATTCAAGGCGACTCAGACTTACTAAGCGATGTCTAGGTTAACGAGCGGACGTACTAAAACAGCGTTAAGCGGCTAAAGAGAAGAAAACATGGCTGTTGGGAAGGAAATAAAGAAGAAGATCGGGAGCGTGCAAAACACGCAAAAGATCACGAGCGCCATGCAGATGGTCGCGGCCAGCAAAATGCGCCGGACCCAAGACCGCATGCAGCAGGGCAAGCCCTACAGTGAGCGTATTCGGGGCGTGATTAGTCATCTGGCAAACTCTAATCCCGAGTACAAGCATATTTATATGCAGGAGCGAGAGATAAAAAGAGTGGGCTACATTGTAGTCGCCACCGATCGAGGGTTATGCGGCGGCCTTAATGTCAATTTGTTTCGCAAAGTCGTCAGAGAGTTGGGCGAATGGGATGGTCAGGGTAAAGAGGCAGAGCTTGGCTTGATTGGCAGTAAGGCGGGGCCCTTCTTTCGTTCGGTGGGCGGCAACATTCGCGCGGTGATGAATGACGTCGGCGAGAGCCCGGCGATTGCCGACCTGATCGGTGGTATCAAGGTGATGCTTGAAGCCTACGAAAATGGCGAGATTGATCGGCTTTATCTGGCGAGTAACGAGTTTGAAAACACCATGACGCAGACGCCAACCGTACGCCAGCTGCTGCCGTTGGATCCGCAGGACGACGCGTCGTACCAACATCGTTGGGACTATATTTACGAGCCGGATGCGCGGCAGCTTATTGAGGGATTAGTAGTGCGTTATGTAGAGGCGCAGGTCTATCAAGCTGTCATAGAGAATGGTGCTTGTGAGCAAGCGGCAAAGATGGTTGCAATGAAAAACGCAACCGAGAATGCGGCAAAGCTCATCGACGAACTTCAATTGATCTACAACAACGCGCGACAAGCGGCGATTACCCAAGAAATTGCGGAAATTGTTAGCGGCGCGGCAGCGGTTTAACCGCGGTAACGGGCAACGAACCAGATAACAGAACGGTAAAGAGGCAAGGCATGAGCAGCGGTCGAATTGTACAAATCATTGGTGCGGTCATTGACGTTGAGTTTGATCGGGACAATGTTCCGAAAGTCTATGATGCACTTTCTGTTGGAGCCAGTGGCTTGACTTTAGAGGTGCAACAGCAGCTTGGTGACGGGGTTGTGCGCACCATTGCGATGGGCGTTTCCGATGGCTTATCCCGTGGTTTAGAAGTGACGAACACAGGCGCTCCCATATCCATTCCTGTGGGTGAAGAAACACTGGGCCGTATTGTTGACGTGTTGGGCAACCCCATCGACGAGAAAGGGCCGGTGAACGCACAGGAGCAAATGCCGATTCACCGCAAAGCGCCGCTTTACGAAGATCAAATTGGCGACAACGAGGTGCTGGAAACCGGCATCAAGGTCATCGACCTCATTTGCCCGTTTGCGCGAGGTGGTAAAGTCGGATTGTTTGGCGGCGCCGGTGTCGGGAAGACCGTTACTATGCTGGAACTCATTCGAAATATCGCGATCGAGCACTCTGGCCTATCGGTGTTTGCGGGGGTCGGTGAGCGCACCCGCGAGGGCAACGACTTCTACTATGAAATGGAAGAAGCCGGCGTACTCGATAAGATCTCTTTGGTGTTCGGTCAGATGAATGAGCCTCCTGGAAACCGGCTGCGTGTTGCTTTGACGGGGCTAACCATGGCAGAGAAGTTTCGCGACGAAGGCCGAGACGTGCTGCTGTTTGTCGATAACATTTATCGATATACGCTGGCGGGTACAGAGGTATCTGCTCTGCTTGGTCGCATGCCGTCAGCGGTAGGCTACCAGCCGACATTGGCGGAAGAGATGGGTGTACTGCAAGAACGTATTACCACCACTAAAACAGGCTCGATTACGTCGGTGCAGGCGGTCTACGTGCCCGCCGACGATTTGACGGACCCATCGCCTGCGACGACGTTTGCACACCTGGATTCAACCGTTACGCTGTCTCGTGCAATCACAGACCTAGGTATTTATCCGGCGGTTGATCCTCTAGATTCCACCAGTCGTCAGCTGGATCCACTAATCGTCGGTGAAGAACACTATCAAGTTGCCCAAACCGTGCAGCAAGTACTGCAGCGATACCAAGAGTTGCGCGACATTATTGCGATACTTGGAATGGACGAGCTGTCTGAAGAAGATAAGCAATTGGTGTACCGCGCGCGAAAGATTCAGAAATTCTTCTCGCAACCTTTCTTCGTTGCGGAACAATTTACCGGTAATGCCGGAAAGTTCGTCAGTCGCGAAGAAACCGTACGCAGTTTTAAGGCCATTCTCGACGGCGAATACGACGACCTCCCGGAAGATGCATTTTATATGGTGGGCAGCATTGAAGACGCCATTGAAAAAGCAAAGACGCTATAAGTTGGGTGGTTGGGTTAGAGTAAAGGTAGAAGCCTATGGCAAGCATGCAGTGTGAAATCGTCAGTGCAGAACAGTCGTTGTTCTCTGGCACGATTACGATGTTATCGGCGCGGGGTACGATCGGTGAGCTCGGCGTTATGCCCGGGCACGCACCGCTGCTGACGGGTATCCAGCCTGGCGCGGTAACGTTGCGCATGGAAGACGGGAGCGAGGAGGTGTTCTTCGCATCGGGTGGTTTCATTGAGATCCAGCCCGGTTATGTCACGTTGTTGGCAGACACTGCGGTGCGGGCGGAAGACATTGACGAGGCGCAAGCAGAAGAAGCCCGTCAGCAAGCGCAACGCGAAATGACCGAAAAAGCCGCAGGAGCTGATTTCGGCATGGCGGCTGCGATGATGGCAGAAGCTGTCGCGCAACAGCGCACATTGGAAGAGCTGAGAAAACGTCGTCGTTGAAGCGTTCGCTTGTTTCAAAGCCAATCATAAAAGGGGATTTATAGACCCCTTTTTTTGTGCCTCGCATATACTCTCGCTTACATAAACATCGGAATTTCCTGATGCCAACAGACATAGTGGTGCTCGCCGCGGGTAAGGGCACACGAATGAATTCGAACATTGCCAAGGTGCTGCATCCCTTGGCCGGGCGACCGTTGATCCACCATGTGATCGGCACCGCTAAACGTTTGCAGCCGCGCCATATCGCTGTGGTGATTGGTCATCAGGGGTCAGAGGTTAGAGCGTCCTTTGCCGACGACGATTCTGGTTTACTCTGGGTTGAACAGCAGGAGCAATTGGGTACGGGACACGCGGTAAAATTGGCTAAAGAGCAATTGCCTAACGACGGCGTAATGCTGATCCTTTACGGCGACGTGCCGTTAATTTCCCAACAAACCATCGCGCAGTGCGAGCACGCGGCTAACAATGGCAGTCTGGGTGTAATCGTTGCCGAATTTAGTAACCCAGCAGAATTGGGACGCATCGTTCGCGACGACACTGGAGCGGTGCGTGAAATTGTCGAATTTAAGGATGCGACGCCCGAACAGCGCCAAATCCGCGAAATAAATTCCGGGATTGTAGCCGCGCCTACACAGTACCTCGCGCAGTGGTTGAGCCGGCTACAATCGAATAATGCTCAACAGGAGTATTATTTGACGGATATTATCGCGATGGCGGTGCAGGATGGGATCGACGTTGTACCGATTAACGCGGTGTCGGAAGCTGAGGTGACCGGCGTTAATGACCGAATACAGCTGGCAAAGCTGGAGCGGTACGCGCAAACGCAACGAGTTGAAGAGCTGATGCTAGCGGGGGCGAGCTTTGCGGACCCAACGCGGGTCGACATCCGTGGCGAAATACGCGTAGGCAGGGACTGCTTTATCGATGCCAATGTGCTGCTATCGGGTGCAGTGGAGCTGGAAGATGGCGTTAGCATTGGGCCCGGCTGTGTCATCAGCGATTCACGCATCGGCGCCGGAACCACGGTTTTGCCGAATACTATCGTTGACGGCGCCGACGTTGGACCATCCTGCAGCCTCGGGCCGTTCGCCCGGGTGCGCCCGGGTAGTGTGCTTGGCACGGGTGTGAAAATAGGCAATTTCGTGGAAACAAAGAAAACGCGTTTGGGCGACAATGCCAAGGCAAGTCACCTAGCGTATTTGGGCGATGCCGAAATAGGTCGAGATGTGAATGTCGGTGCAGGCACCGTGACCTGCAATTACGACGGTGTAAATAAGCACCGTACGCATATTGGCGATGGCGCTTTCATCGGCACGAATTCGACGTTGGTAGCGCCCATCAATATAGCAGCCAAGGCCTTTGTGGCGGCTGGCTCGGCGTTAACTAAGGATGTGGAGCAAGAGCAACTTGCTGTTGGTCGAAGCCGTCAGCGCAATATTGATGGTTGGTCGGCACCGAGCG
>DEBN01000128.1:0-1868 GCA_002348825.1 Gammaproteobacteria bacterium UBA2955 | reverse complement strand
AAGGGCGATAAACAAAAGGTAACAGTATGTGTGGCATTGTTGGCGCGGTAGCAGAAAGAAATGTAGCGCCGATATTGATACAGGGCCTCCAACGGTTGGAATACCGCGGTTACGATTCTGCGGGGCTGGCGGTTTTGCAGGCAGATGGGACTCTGCAGCGCCGTAGGGAGGTGGGCAAGGTTGTTAACCTCAGCAGCAACCTTGATGCAGCACCGGTGCAGGGCACCATGGGCATTGCCCATACGCGATGGGCAACTCACGGCACTGTGCAAGAGGCTAATACGCACCCGCACATGTCGGGTAACGACTTGGCGTTAGTACATAACGGCATCATTGAAAACTACACAACCTTGCGCGAAGAATTGCAGTCCATGGGCTACGTGTTTTCTTCCGAGACGGATTCAGAGGTCATTGTCCATCTTATTCACAGCTGCTTAGGTGAAAACGGCTTACTCCAAGCCGTGCGTCAGGCCGTCAAGCGTTTGGAAGGCGCCTATGCCATAGCGGTGTGTTTAGCCGCCGACGCCGGTCGCATTGTGGCGGCGCGTTCGGGTTGTCCATTGGTTGTCGGCAAAGGCATCGGAGAAAACTTTCTTGCGTCTGACGTGCTGGCGCTTAAAGCGGTTACCGACCGCTTTATATTTTTGGAGGAAGGCGACTTGGTGGAGTTGCGCGCCGACAGCATCGACATTTGGAGCATCGATAATGAGTCGGTGCTGCGCGCTGATGTGCGTATTGAGATGGGTCAAGATGATCTAGATAAGGGCAATTTCCGGCATTACATGCAAAAAGAGATCTTCGCTCAACCGCAAGTGTTGGAAGCAACCATGCAGGGCCGCATCGGCAAAGAGTCGGTACTGGAGCAGTCGTTTGGCATTGGTGCGAGGGAGATCTTTGATCGTACCGAAGCCATTACTATTGTCGCCTGCGGCACCAGTTTCTATGCGGCCAGTGTGGCGCGCTACTGGATAGAAGACCTGGTTGGCATTCCCTGCCAGGTAGAAATCGCCAGCGAGTTTCGCTATCGCAAGATCGCTGTGCTACCTAACACGTTGTTCGTGACGATCACGCAATCAGGCGAAACGGCGGATACGCTAGCGGCGTTACGTATTGCGAAAGACGCGGGCTACTTCGCCACGCTCACCATTTGCAACGTGCCGACGTCCTCTACGGTCCGTGAAAGCGATCTTGCGGTGATGTTGCAGGTCGGAACTGAGGTCGGTGTTGCCTCGACGAAAGCCTTCACCGCGCAATTGGTCAATTTACTGCTGTTAACGCTAATGTTAGGACGTCGCAGGGGCCTGAGCGCTGCAAAGGAAAATGACTTAGTGGCAAGCCTGCGCGGGTTACCTGCAGCCATCCATTCGGTGCTCGCATTGGATGAGGCTATTGCGGATCTGGCTAAGCGGTTTATCGAGAAACATCATGCGTTGTTCCTTGGTCGTGGCAGCCTGTATCCAGTGGCGCTGGAAGGCGCGTTAAAGCTCAAGGAAATTTCCTACATACATGCGGAAGGATACGCAGCGGGTGAACTCAAGCACGGACCGCTCGCCCTGGTCGACGACGATATGCCGGTAGTTGCTGTTGCACCAAGCGACGATCTGCTTGAAAAGCTGCGATCTAATCTACAGGAGGTGAAAGCGCGCGGTGGCGAGCTCTTTGTCTTTGCCGACACCGACAGCGCCTTTGACTCGGAAGCCGGCGTCACTGTATTGCACCTACCCAAAATTGACCCGGTGCTCGCGCCGATTGCCTATTCGGTGCCCTTGCAATTATTGGCCTATCACGTCGCGGTACAAAAAGGCACAGACGTTGATCAGCCGAGAAACTTAGCCAAATCGGTTACGGTTGAATGATTTGACATGGGG
>DEBN01000153.1 GCA_002348825.1 Gammaproteobacteria bacterium UBA2955 | reverse complement strand
TTCCATGCGCCTTCGATGCCGCCAAGGCCAGTGGGCCTGGCACCCAGTCGGTACAACAATTTATCCGAGGCGTTCTTCAGGATGCTGCTGTGCGTGGATAACATGTGCAGTTCCTGCTGGCGCATGAAGGGTTTGATGCTGTTCATTACTAATACGCTGCGCGCTGCGTCGGAGCGGTTGACGCCGGTGCCGTGAAGCAGGCGACCTTCAAAGATCATCACGGTACCGGCCGGGGCGCTGAGGTTGATCGCCGGTGGCAGCGGTGTGGTGACGGGTTGGCCGGTGCCAGGGGCGCTCAGCAGTTTATGCGATCCCGGCACCACTAAGGTGCCGCCGTTGTGTGGCCCCATGTCGTCGAGTAGGAACATGGTATTGCAGGTGTAGGGCGCTGCGGCATCCTGAAACGGCGCGATGGCCTGATCCTGATGCAAGCCTTGGGGCAGGTTGTGTTTGTTGGTGATGATGGCAATAAAAGACGACATCAAGAACCGCTCGCCAATGGTTTCGCTGATCAGACGTTCGATGACATGAGCACCCTGCATGCCCTCGGTTTGGTGCTCCGCGCAGCGCAGAAACTGCTCGCCCTTGTTGATTAGGCAGTGCACAAATTGGGTGCTGGTCAAGGACTCTCCGGGTGCGGCTTCTGTGCCCATCCACGAGGCGATGCCGGCTTTACGCTCGCCGGCGGCTTGGTCGGCGACCCGGGCGCGCATGCGTTGCAATTGTTCGGCGGACAGCGCCTCGTCGATTAGGCAGTAGCCCCATTCGGCGAGGTCGTTGCGCAGCTGGTTGATGTCTTTGCTGGGCTCCGGCAGGGCGGCGTGCTGCCAATACTCTGTGGCCGCGCCCGCGGTGTTGTAGTAGAGCTGTGGGTTGTCCAGATCTAACCCGGGAACCGGGCTGTCGGCCGGCGCGTCGGCGGGTTTGTGGCTATACCCGTACTGGGCGGATTGGTGGAAGTTGTGGCGCCCCAAACTGCGGTATGGTTCTTTACTGTTCAGAATGCCCTGATACAGGTGGGGTTCGGTGTCGGCGCTGACGCGATCGATGTGCTCGCGACTGAATTGTTCCGGTATAGCCATTGCCCTTCCCCCTAGGACTGTCTAAACGCTACTGCTCCCGCGCGTCGAATATATTGACCACTTGAATCTGATCCGGTCGCAAGGCTTCATTCAACGACCCTGAACGGAAACCGGCCAGGTCGAGCGTGACGAAGCGATAACCCAGCGCCTTAATACGCTGTTCTATTAGGTCGTGATGTTGCGCGGCGAGCCCAAATTCTGCGGGCAGCACTTCGAGACGCGCCATGTCGTCGTGGTGGCGCACGCGAAACTGACTAAAGCCCAACTCTGCCAAAACGTCTTCGGCCGCCTCGACCCGGGCCAATAATTTTTGATCTATGGCGGTGCCGTAGGGAAAGCGGCTAGACAGGCACGCGGCTTGAGGTTTGTCTGCGTTCTCGAGCCCGAGTGCTGTGGCCAGCGCGCGGATATCGGCTTTATTAAAACCGCTCTCAACCAATGGCGAGCGAATGTTGTGGTTTTCTGCGGCGATCAGCCCGGGGCGGTGGTCGCCAAGATCGTCTAGATTGGTGCCGTTGGCGATAACCGCAACGCCGCGCTCCTGAGCGATGTTCTGCAGTTCGGTGTAGAGCGATGTTTTGCAGTGAAAGCACCGATTGGTTGGGTTGGCACGGTAGTCGGCTTTACTCAGTTCGTCGGTGACGATGACTTCGTGGGCGATACCCCAGTCTTCACTTAAGCGTCGTGAAAGCGCTAGGTCTGTACGTTTCAGGCTCGCCGAGCCGGAAGTCACGGCGAGCGCCCGCGTGCCCAGCACTTGGCCGGCCACATAAGCCACTAACGAACTGTCTATGCCGCCGGAAAATGCCACAATTACGGTGTCATAGCCGGCAATGACGGTTTGCAGGTGTTGGTATTTTTGGCTCAGCTCTGGGGTCATGGTTTATTCCAAGCGGTTGATGCGGTTGGCTAAAAAGCCCGCGCCAAACCCGTTGTCAATATTTACAACTGAAATACCCGACGCGCAACTGGTCAGCATGCCCAGCAGTGCCGCAACGCCGTCAAAAGCAGCGCCGTAGCCCACGCTCGTGGGCACCGCAATGACCGGTTTGTCGACTAAGCCGCCGACCACGCTGGGCAGCGCGCCTTCCATGCCGGCAACCACGATCAGCACTTTAGCCGTGCGTAACTCGTCGACGCGCGCCAGCAGTCGGTGCAATCCTGCGACCCCGACATCGTTAATCCGCATAACCGGATTGCCGTAAAATTCGGCGGTGAGCGCGGCTTCTTCTGCGACGGCCATATCCGATGTGCCAGCGGTGACCACAGCTACCGTCGAGGTCTGTGGCGCTGGTGCCGTGGCGTACCAAGTCAGCAGCTGCGCGTGGCTGTGGTATTTGGCGTCCGCAGGCAGTCGAGTTAATGCTGCGTAGGCGTCGGCGCTCAAGCGTGTGGCCAAAATATTGCTGCCACGGGCGCGCATGTGTTCGAAGATTTCGGCAATTTGCTCTGGCGTTTTACCAGCGGCGTAGATGACCTCGGCACTGCCGGTGCGCTGCTCGCGATGGTTGTCCACCACTGTATGACCGAGATCACTGAAATAGTGTTCGCGAATCTGTGCTTCGGTCTCCGCACTAGACAGAGCGCCGCTTTTGAACTGCTGTAAAAGGTCGTCGATGCTCATTAGGGTACGGCTTACTCGATGCTCAGGCTTCGTTGACTATGCCCTGACCCCGCAGTTCGGCGATCTCCTCCGCAGTCAGTCCCGCGTTTTCCAGCACCTGCTGCGTGTGTTCGCCCAACAGTGGCGATGGACCTTTGGGCTTAACGTCGGCGTTGCTAAAACGCATGGGTATGTTCACGGTGGTGTAGTCGCCCAACTGCGGGTGGCTGATCTTTGGAAACATGCCTAGTTCTTGGGCGTGGCTGTCCTGAGGCACTTCGTGCAGACCCATAACCGGGCCCCAGATCAGACCGGCTTCGTCAAAGATTTTGCCCCATTCGTCGCGGCTCTTTGCCGCCAGCGCGGTGTCGATTAAATCGATCAACTCGGCCATATTTTTGTAGCGCGCAGATGGATCGACAAAGCGCGGATCGTCGATCAGGTCTTCGCAACCCAAGCATTTGACCATGCGTGGCCAGTAAGCGGCGTCGGGCATCATGTTGAATACCACCCACTTGCCGTCGCCGCAGGGGAATCGATTGGCGCAGATGGCGAGCATCTGGTGCCGCGGCCGGCGGCGCACCGGAGCATGGTCCATAGCCGTTACCGAATAGTCGGTGGCTTGAGTCCATACAGCGGTTTCGTACAGCGAGGTTTCTACCGCTTGGCCCTGGCCGGTTTTTTCGGCCATGCGCAACGCGCCGAGTATTGCGCCCACCATGGCAAGGCCGGTGGTGTGGTCGCCCTGAGCCGGGCGGGCCATGGGCACCACGCCGTCATCGCCCTCGCGAGAGGAATCGTAAAGACCGGAACGGCCAAAAAAAGCCGTAACGTCATAGCCCGGTCGCCAGGCGTCGGGGCCGGTGGTGCCATAACCGGTCAGGGTGGCATGGACTAATTTTGGGTTAATTTTAAATAAGGTCTCTGGTTCTAAACCGAATTTCTGCTGCCGCGCGGTCAGCAGGTTGCACATGAAAATATCTGCTTTTGCGACCAGCTTACGTACCAGTTCTGCGCCCTGCGGTTGGTCTAGTGCCACCGCAATGGATTGCTTGCCGCGGTTGTCGACATCGAATTGGAAATCGTAATTTTGCAGATCATCGCTGAGATCGGGGTTTTTAACCGGCCGGCCCATGTCACGCATGGGGTCGCCCGTCAGGGGCTCGATTTTTATGACTGTAGCGCCCATGTCGGCCAATACAGCGGCGGCACTGGGCGCAGCCATCCAGTTATCTATCTCTAAAACCACGATGTCGTCCAGCGGTGCGGCCATTCTCACTTCCCCAAAGTTCGCGGACTAGGATTACAACCAAGGCGTGGCGGTTACGCAAGTCTTGAATGGTTTTAGCGGCCTGTCGGTAAGGCATTCGGGGATTAATTGCTGCCAAATCTTCAGCGCTCGCTGCTGTGGTAGCATGGTCGTTTATTTTTTTCAGGTTACCTGGTGCAAAAACCGAAGCGGTTTCTGGGCTGGAAGATGGTTCTGGTCGCGTTTTCGGTGGATTTCGTTGCGGTCGGCTTTTTCTTCTATTCCTACGGTGTGTTCTTTACTGCGATTGCCAAAGAGTTTGGCGATTCGGAGTTGGGCACGTTGCTGGGGTCGCATCTGGGCGCGTCCCTGGGACTGACCATTACCCATGCGGTGGGTGCCATCGCAGCACCCTTGGTTGGGCGCGCGTTAGATCAGTTCCCGTTGCGTTTGGTGATCGCGACAGGGGCCCTGTCGATGTCTCTGGGCTTTTTATTGCTGTCTCAGGTGAATTCGCTGCTGCAGTTTTATCTGGTTATCGGTGTGTTTATTGGTTTTGGTGCCAGCAGTATGGGTAATCTGGCCACCAGTAAACTGGTGACTAACTGGTTTGATAAGCGTCGC
>DEBN01000002.1 GCA_002348825.1 Gammaproteobacteria bacterium UBA2955 | reverse complement strand
TCTATGATTTCCCAAGCAGTGCGTGTACCTGTGATCGCTTCGGGAGGCGCAGGTAAACCGGAGCACCTCTATCAGGTTTTGACCGAGGGTGGGGCTGATGCGGCCTTAGTTGCGTCTATGGTTCACTACGGTGATTACACGGTGGGTCAACTGAAAGATTATTTGCATAAGCGTGATCTGAAAATACGCTTGTGCTGACATCGGCGCGTACTGACCGCCTTGGGCAGGCGCTTGATTCGCGCGCACGGAAAACGCAAGGAACGAAGGTAATGAAAGCAATTCAAGTCGATGGCGATAGTTTGGTGTGGGCAGATGTTGCTGCCGCCGAATGTACCGCCGGCACAGTTAGGATCCGCGTCCATGCCAGCGCAATCAATCGCGCAGATTTGTTACAGCGAGCTGGAGGCTATCCGCCGCCGCCGGGTGCCAGTCCTATCATGGGACTCGAATGCGCCGGTGAAGTCATCGAGGTTGGCGAAGGCGTGCAGCGCTGTAAGATTGGCGACCCGGTCTGCGCGCTGCTGGCGGGTGGTGGCTATGCCGAGGAGGTTGTTGTTCCAGCGGGCCAAGTGCTCCCCATCCCGCGGGGCTTGACTGCCGTGCAAGCGGCAGCTTTACCAGAAGTATTTGCGACGGCTTATTTGAATTTGTACATGGAAGGCGCTTTGCAAACCGCCGAAACGGTTATTGTGCATGCGGGTGCCAGCGGTGTTGGTACCGCATCGATTCAACTGCTCAAGCAGAGCAATAATCCGGTTTTCGTCACGGTTGGCTCTACTGAAAAATTGCAGACTTGCATCGCCCTGGGTGCGGCAGCGGGTGCGGTGCGGCACGACGGATCTTTTGCAGACGCGGCCCGACATTGGGCTGGAGAGACGGGTGTCGGTGTGATACTCGATCCAGTGGGTGGGCTGTACCTCACAGATAACCTAAATCTGCTTGGACTCGGCGGGCGCTTGGTGCTGATCGGCCTTATGGGCGGGGCAGTAACCGAAATAAATCTAGCGTTGTTGATGGGTAAGCGCGCGCGGGTGGTCGGCTCTACCCTGCGAGCGCGACCGATAAGCGAAAAAGCCGCCGTTATGGATCAACTGCTGCATAAGGTGTGGCCGGCGCTCGAAAGTGGTGCCATTAAACCGGTTATCGAAGCTGAATACCCGATACAGCAGGTCGCTGAGGCGCACCGCTTAATGGCTTCAAATAACACGGTGGGTAAGATTATTCTGACCCTTTAGCTGTGCGTTGGGGCTAAATTCTCACGTTTAGACGCGTGGTTTACCGACCGACGGAGGCGTGCCCATCGTGCAAGCTTGCGATTATGTACCGAAGATCAGAGTTCTATCGCTACCGCTCCGGTTTTGTGGGCTTTACCCTAATCGAGCTTATGCTCGTATTGGGCTTGCTCGCGGCGCTCGGTATGTTAGCGCAGCCGATTTATCAGGATTACGTTGAGCGTGGCCATCAACTGCAGGCGCAGGCTGATCTTCTGGCCTGCGCGCAGCGCTTGCAACGTTTGTCACTACATCGATACAGCTACTCTGGGCATGCCGACAGCGACGGTGATGGGTTAGGAGACGCGGATGCGGGACCCATTGCCGCTAGCGTGTGCCCGCATTTGTATTCCCGGTTTTCGCACTATGTTGTCACTGTCCGGTCAACCCGCGACGAATTTGAACTCCGCGCAACGCCTCAGGCGGGAATTGACCATCGCGGTGCGTTGAGTTTGGACCACGTCGGGGTGCGCCGTTGGGACGCGGATAACGATGGCCGCTTTGCCGAGCATGAATTGCAATGGCCGTTGAGTTAAATCAGTCGCACAGACGCCTGGCGAAGGGTTTTTCGCTCATAGAACTTTTGGTCGCAATGCTGGTCTTGGGTACCGCCGTTTTCGCGCATGTCGGGCTGCATGGCCAAATGTTCCTCGAGATGCAAAGCGCGCAGCGCCATTTACTTGCCCAGCAGATAGCGCTTGAGTGGCTGCACTATGTGGAGTTCGGGGTCATTGACTCTGGTCGTGAGGCGCTTGCCGCCGGACCTCCTCCTGCCATAAATCTGTCGTGCTTAAACCGTTATTGCGCCAGGTCACAGATCGCGGCCTATCAAGCGGCACTGGTGAAGTGTCAGATAGCCCAGTATGCGCAATCCCCAGGCTGTGTCTTGGTGCGTGATCGCGATGCACTTTTGCCGCTGCAGCAAACTGTGCGGCTACCTGCTGGAGAGGTGACGGCCGACGGGGTAGCTATTAGCGTTACATGGGAGCAAACGCCGCAGCGCCGTGTGTCCCTAGTCGTGGGCGGTTGGCGATGAAACCACAGCGCGGTTTTACGCTGATAGAAGCAATGTTGGCGTTGGGCCTTAGTTTGGTCTTGTTGAGCGCGGCCGTGGTTATGTTGATTGGTGCCCAGCAGACTGCCGCTACGCTGGCGGCCACAGCGCGGGCCCAAGCAAACCTGCAGTTGGCGTTTTCTGTAATCGAACGCGGGTTGCAACGTGCAGGTAACTTTGGCTGTGTTCATCCCCAGCGACCGCTATTTACGATGCTACGAGGTGCTCTTTCGCAGTTGCCGGAATATGACCTAAGCCGCCCTGTCGTTGGCTATGAAGCGTTGGCCTTCGGTGGCTATGCACCGAACCCCGCGGCAACGTTGCCGCTCTCCGGAGCCGGAGGCGATTACAGGGTTCACCATGCAGGACATGGTATAGATCTGGATAAGCTAAAATCTGGGGCAGATTTATTGGTTGTTCGAGTGCTCGGTCCGTCCGCACCATTGGGTGCAGCGAGCGCCGACTTCGCGCCGTTGGTCGTGCTCGGCGAGTCATTGGAGTACGCGGCGGATGACGTGGTGCTGGTATCTGACTGCGAACAGGCGACGTTGTTAAAAGTGACGGCGATAGAGACTTTGGCATCGGGAGCTGAGCTCTCTTGGGCGGATGGCCCCGGTCCGTTTGATAACAGTCGTGCTGCTGTGGCTGTTGGATCTTCTCGGCAACGCGCTGCCGCTGTACCCAAAGGCTATGGAGCGGATGCAATGGTTGCTCTTGTGGAGACACTATTCTTCTATCTTGCGCCCAGTTTAGTGGAGAACAGACAGGGTAACTTGGCAACGGCGTTATGGCTCAAGCGTGGACCTGCCAGGGGTGTCGAACTGGTCGCCGGCATTGACAACCTACAGGTTTGGTTCTTAGCGGCAGCAGGTGCCGAATCTTCAAGTCCCATAGGTTATTTCGACGCGCAGCACCTTCCTGCGCAGGCGCGCATTGTCGGCATTCGCGTACTGTTGCGCAGCACGAGCGTCGACGGATTGGGTGTGCTTGCTGATCAGCCGCTATCGTTCACCGGCGTCCGCACATTTATGCTGCCGCGATTTGCCGGGCCGGGCTGGCCGTTGTGATTGCTGAACGCGGTATGGCTTTGCTGCTAAGTCTGTTCGTAGTGGTGAGCTTGAGCACGTTGGCATTGAGTGCGGCTCGGCAAGCGCAGCTAACATCGGTGCGGGTAGGCCATGATCTGGATGTCCGAT
>DEBN01000182.1:3304-10219 GCA_002348825.1 Gammaproteobacteria bacterium UBA2955 | reverse complement strand
GCAATAGGCGCAAAACTCGGCAGTGTCAGCGAGCAGGATTGCGTGAATCAGAATTTGACCATGACCAACGGTTGGTCTCATGAAGGTCGGCCGATCGCATTTAAGTTGTACGATCCCCATGGAGATGCTGCGCCGGCGGGCAGGGTATTGCTGATTGGTGGCATTCATGGCGACGAGTATTCCTCGGTATCGATTAGCTTTCGCTGGATGGAATTTCTTGATCAGGATCAGACCAACGCATTTCAATGGCACGTGATTCCACTTGCAAACCCCGATGGTTTGTTGCGGAAAAAATCTCAACGCCAGAACGCCCGAGGTGTCGATTTGAATCGCAACTTCCCAGGTCGCGACTGGGGCCAGCGGGCTTTGCAGCAATGGCGCTCGAAGCATAAAGAAAACCCGCGCAGATACCCCGGAGAACGGGCCGCCAGCGAGCCGGAGGTGGTTTGGTTGATGCAACAAATTGCCGATTTCCAGCCCGATGTCATTATCTCCATCCATGCGCCGTATAACCTGTTGGATTACGACGGTCCGCCGACTGCGCCTGATAGGATCGGCAAGCTGGTGCTCTACAGGCTGGGAGTGTTCCCCGGATCCCTCGGGAGCTATGCGGGTTTGGATCTAAAAGTGCCGGTAATAACCGTCGAATTGCCCCAAGCTGGAATTATGCCCAGCAAAGAAGATATCCGCGGCATGTGGGAAGATTTAGTCGCTTGGTTACAGCAACGTTTTGTTGTGGCACCCGCATAAATGGCGGTGTCTGAGGGTTAACGCCTATACAGGCCACGCTGGCCGGTTATACACTTCTGCGCTACGCAAAAATTGTGCTGCGATAAATTCGATCGCCCCAAGCTCGGGGCAGCAACGGATGCAAAAACTAAAACGCTTGAACGCATAGGAGGGTTCACCATGGCAATGCAAGGTACGCCGCTATTGATGTCGAATATTCTGGATCGAGGCGCTCAGGTTGCGCCCAATGAAGAGATTGTTACGGCTACGGAGTCTGGAACTCGCAGACAAACATACAAGCAGACGCGGGATCGCGCGCATCAGTTGGCGCACGCATTGGCGGCAGCGGGTATTCAGGTTGGCGATCGTGTGGGGACGTTTATGTGGAATGGCTCGCGGCATTTGGAGGCTTACCACGCGTGCGCAGGAATGGGCGCGGTACTGCATACGCTCAATATTCGACTTGGTGAGAAAGACCTCGAATACATCATCAATCATGCGGAAGATCAGGTGATCATCGCAGATTCTGACATTCTGCCGCTGTTGGAAAAAATGGTCGGTAAAATGCCTACCGTACGACAGGTAATTGTGGCGACTGAAGCTGGGTTTGAGGGCTGGTCTACAGAGCTGCCTAATGCTGTTGATTATGAGGATTTTATTAAAGATCAGCCGACGCATTACGATTGGCCACAGATCGATGAAAACTCGCCGTTGGGTCTTTGTTACACCAGTGGAACCACCGGCAATCCTAAGGGTGTTGAATACGAACACCGATCCCAATATCTGCACACGCTGACCTGTGCCATGACCGATTCAATGGCGCTGTCGGGCACTGATTCGGTCTGTGGCATCGTGCCCATGTTCCACGCAATGGGCTGGGGTATTCCCTGGGTGGCGCTGATGCTGGGCTGCAAACAGGTAATGCCGCATCGCTTTATGGATCCAGCACGGTTGTTGGATCTTATGGTCAGTGAGGAAGTGACCTTGTCGGCGGGCGTACCAACGATTTGGCAGGGCGTAAAAGCGTTGTACGAAGCCGAGCCTGAGCGCTTTGATCTGTCTAATCTGGAGCGGCTGACCTGTGGTGGCAGCTCGCCTCCACCGTCGCTGATTCGTTGGTTCTGGGACACTTTGAACGTAGAAATGATTCAAGGTTGGGGCATGACTGAAACATCGCCGCTAGCGACATTGTCGCGACGGGTTATGAAACGATCACAACTCGGCCTCAGTGAAGATGAGCAATTCGAGAATGTTGCCAAAGCGGGACAGCTGATGCCCGGACTGGAGTTAGATATTTTCGACGAGGACTTCAACCGGCTGCCCCACGATGGCGAAACTGTTGGCGAAATTTTGATTCGCGGCCCGTGGATATGCTCTGAGTATTTCAATAACCCCCAGCCCGACAAGTTCCATGACGGGTGGCTGATCACGGGTGATGTGGGCAAGATCGATCCAGAGGAATATCTGATTATTTCCGATCGATCGAAAGATTTGGTCAAGAGTGGTGGTGAATGGATATCGTCGGTTGATTTGGAGAACCATATCGTGGCGCTGCCCGGTGTGGCGCAAGCCTGTGTGGTCGCACAGCCGCATCCGCGCTGGGACGAACGTCCCGTGGCGTTGGTAGTGTTAGAGCCGGGTAAGGAAGTCAGCCAGGAGGAGGTGCTTAAACACTGCGAAAGCGCGTTCGCCAAATGGCAATTGCCGGATGAAGTGCTGTACATCGACAGCGTTCCGTTGACGACCACAGGCAAGATGGACAAGAAAGTCGTGCGTGCAGACTTGGATGCCAAGGGTTACCAATTGCCGGACCTGCGGGCTTAACAGCGCATTGTGGTTAGGCGACAGCGGACAAGCAGAGCAGAGGCAAGAATAGATGCTCGATGACACACAAAGGCACATGCAGGAGGACCCAGACGCGGTTTTTGTGTCGACGAATATGGGGTCATCGCAAACCTACGGTGATCCATTTGGTTGCCCCTGTTGCGCCAGTGTGTTTGCCGAAGTCTTACGCTTAGCCGAGATAGATCTGATTGGGCACGCCCAGCAGATGCCGCGGGCAGAGTTGCCCGGAATGCCGATGCCGTTGCTGATTGAGAATGCGCGCATCATCACCATGGACGCCCGTGCGCCCAATGCGGACACGCTGTTTGTGGAGGACGGAAAAATTGTCTGGGTAGGCATGGCAGCGGATCGCCCCGAGGAACTGCTCGCCGAGCGACCCGACGCGCAGCGAATCGACCTCAGCGGCAAAACCGTCCTGCCGGGATTTGTTGAACCGCACATGCATCTGCCCCCCTTGGCCATGCTGCATCGTTTCAGCAACGTCGGCCCAAATCGCTTTGCCACCAGCGACGCCGCGCTAGCGCAACTGCGCGCAGATGCTGCCAAACTAGAGCCGGGCGATTGGGTCGTTGGTCGGCAATTTGACCCGTCGTTACAGCAAGGGCCCGACTACCTCACCAAAGACCTCCTCGATACCGTCAGCACCGAACATCCGGTGTTTGTCTATAACGCGTCGTTGCACTTGGCGTACTGCAATAGCGTAGCTCTGCACATTGCCGGCATCGATGCGACCACTGAGGACCCGCAAGGGGCGCAATTGGGTAGGGACGAGAACGGTGAGCCAAATGGCGTTCTTAAAGCCGGACCCGCCATGGCCATGGTCGCTCGCCACAATCCGAAGCTGCGTGAGCAGAATCTGGCCGAGGCGTGTTTAGGCGTCTTTGGCAGCGCCAACCGAGTGGGCATTACCACCTTGTGTGATCAGGGTACGGGGACGTTTCAGGGGCTAGCTGAGCTCGATCTCTATCAGAGCCTCAGAGACAGTGGCCGGATGACAGCTCGATTCCGTTACAGCGTCAGTCAGGCGGCGGCGTCGAAGTGGGATGATGCCGATATTCAGTGGGGCAAAGGCGATGAATGGCTGCGACGCACCGGCTGGAAAATCGTGTCGGACGGCTCAAATCAAGGCCGAACCGGGCTGCAGCGCGAGGCATTTATAGGCTCCGACAGTACGGGCATGGCCTACATCGAAAAAGACGAATTGGATGCTGCAGTAGAGAAACGCTTGCGCGAGGGCTGGGCGATTTGTGTTCATGCTAATGGCGATGCAGCAATCGACCGAGTGTTGGATGCGTTTGCCAAGGCCAAGGCGAAAGGGCTGGATCCAGCAGCGAAGCGTTGCCGCATCGAGCATTGCAGCATTCTGCACGACGAACAAATCGACAAAATGGTCGAGCTTGGCTTGTCGCCGAGCTTTTTAATTGGCCATGTACATTATTGGGGTAAGGCATTCGTCGACGACATCTTCGGCCCTGAGAAAGCCGCCAAGCTCGACCGCACAGGATCCTGCGAAGATCTGGGAATACGCTGGACCGTGCACTCGGACGACCCAGTTACCGAGATGAACCCGCTGCGCTGTATCGAAAATGCTGTAACCCGCAACATGTGGCGTTCCGACCAATTGTTGTCTCCGGAAGAGCGGGTGCCGGTGGAGGCCGCACTGCGCGCCATGACCATAGACGCGGCTTGGCAGTGCCATTCCGACCACGAAGTGGGCAGCTTAGAGACCGGCAAGTTCGCAGATTTTGTGGTGCTGGCCGAAGACCCAACCGCGACAGAACCCGAGCGCCTTAGCCAAATTAAGGTGTTAGAAACTTGGGTAGGTGGACGGCAAGTGTATGAGAACAGCGACGCCGGCGCGCTTTAAGTCATCAGTCTGGGAGCGATCCAAATAGTACAGAAGGCCGAGATTTTGCTTATGCGGGCATATGCCTGTAGCGTTTTCTACCGTTTTAGATGAACAGCGTCTGCCCACGCCGCTTATCAGGATGCTTAGATCTTGCAAACGAGATAGATCATTGGCGATAGGATTTTTCGCTGATGTTGAGTCAGATAAGTAGTGCGCGGCTTGCAGACCAATCTTAGCTTCGGGAATGTGCGCCTGGAGCCTCTGGCAGATCGGCATGTGCAATCTCTGCGCGCCGCTTGCGCGGCCGACCCGGACATCTGGGACATCTACCCTCATTCCATGCTCGATGAACATTTCGATCCGGCCGTGCAGGCCATGCTGGAGCATACGGATCGGTTGCCGTTTGCAGTTCTGGCGGTGGGTGGTTCCGAGCAAAATGTCGTGGGTATGACCAGTTACATCAACCCCAACAGCCATGGTGTTGTGGAAATTGGTGGTACCTATATCGAGCCGTCGGTGCGTGGCACCGGTTTTAACCACCGTATGAAAAAGCTGATGATCGACCACGCTTTTGCCTGCGGCTTTCGCCGTATCGAATTCTGTGTGGATGTCCGCAACAAACGCTCGGCGGCAGCGGTGTTAAAGCTGGGTGCAAAGCTTGACGGCACGCTGCGTAAAAATACTGTGACCTGGACTGGGCATGTGCGCGACACCCATGTGTTTGGTTTGCTGCAAGAGGATTGGAACGGTTAGTCGTTAATCCGTGGACAGCGCCAGCACCCGCGAGATTTCTTTGAGACTGCGTCTACTTTCGTGTTGCCATGCAATGAAGGCGTTTTGTACTGATTGCTGCGCTTTTTTGCTGGTGGGTTCTTTATCCACAACGCCCGCTTTGATCAGTGCTGTCACCACGTCCCGGCTTAGCATCGGAGTGTCATAGCCGATAAAGCGCAGAAAGTAACGGCCTGTTTGGCCGCCCAGTCGACTGCCGTTTTTCCTCATATGCTCCCACAGACCGATAAAATCGTCGTCTGGCCACTGGCTGAGAAACTTGCTGAAGCTGCCGTAGTCGGCGCGCACGTTGAGGATGTAATGGGCGTTGGCGCGAACGCTGGCGATCTTTTTGCCATGGCGAACAATTTCAGCATTAGCCTGCAACACCTCCAAGTCTTCATCGGCGAGCATGGCACAGTGCATGACGTCGAAATCGCTGAAGGCCGACTGAAACCCCGGCCACTTGGCTTCGATAATCTTCCAGACAAAACCAGAGCGAAATACGCATTTCGTCATCTCTGCCAGTACATCGGCGTCGCTTATCTTGGTTAGATCGGTGCGCTGTTTTACCGACCGTAGCATCAGCTCCAACGATTCATCGCCACCTTTTCGTTTGGCAGCGCGCTTATAGATTTTGGCGAAGGTCTCCACCGTGCAACTCCTTATGCGGCGGAGGGAGTGTTGGTTGAAGGTCTTTTCCTGTCAAGATCTTAGCGGGTGGGTGCGCTAAGCTAGCGGCCGATGGAATAAGTTGTGTGGAGTTGCAAAGGTTATGCAGTTTGAAAATCGTATTACCCGGCTATTGGGCGTAGAGATTCCGATCGTGCAGGCGCCCATGGGGTGGATTGCGCGTTCGCAGTTGGCGTCTGCTGTGTCCAACAGCGGTGCTTTGGGCATCATTGAAACGTCCTCTGGCGAGCTGGATGCGATCCGCGAGGAAATCTTAAAAATGCGCCAACTTACCGATAAACCCTTTGGGGTCAATGTCGCCCAGGCTTTCGTTCGCGATCCCGACATTGTCGATTTCATCATCGACCAGGGGGTTAAGTTTGTTACCACGTCGGCCGGTAATCCGGAGCGCTATACCGAGCAACTGAAATCCGCTGGACTGACGGTTTTTCACGTGGTACCGAATTTGAGTGCGGCAAAGAAAGCGGTCGATTGTGGTGTTGACGGTTTGATTGTCGAAGGTGGCGAGGGCGGTGGTTTTAAGAATCCGCAAGACGTGTCCACCATGGTGTTGCTGCCGCTCGTGCGCTCCCAGGTGGATGTGCCGATTATCGCAGCAGGTGGTTTTATAGACGGTGCAACGATGGCGGCAGGGTTTGCTCTGGGTGCTGAGGGCATCCAAATGGGCACGCGTATGGTGTCTTCGGCGGAATCCCCGGTGCATGAAAACTGGAAGAACGCCATCGTCAACGCGCGCGAAACCGATACCGTGTTTCTTAATCGCGCTCATTCGCCGGCATTGCGCGCAATGCGTACCGAGAAGACGACGCGCTTGGAGTTCGATGTAGAAACCAATGCGATGACCGAGTTCGGCAAGGCGACAGATCTTTATTTTGGTGGTGACATGGAGGCCAGCATCGCTTTAACGGGTCAAGTTTGCGGGCGCATCGACGCTGTACGCCCGGTGACTGAAATCATCGCCGAGGTGCGTGAAGAATTTTTCAAAGTAATGGGCGCGATGTCGCAGCAATACCTTGCTTAGAGTTGCT
>DEBN01000182.1:1146-2964 GCA_002348825.1 Gammaproteobacteria bacterium UBA2955 | reverse complement strand
AGTTGCTACTCTGCACCCGTTTCCTGCATAAGCGTGCGTAACAGCGCGTCATCGGCTTCACCGCGTTGTTGGGCTTTGAGAAATGCGGAGACCCGAGCTTTAGCATTAGCGCGGATGTTCATGTGAAAAAAGCTGTAATCGTAGGTGTGATAGTTGCCGGGACCAAAAGGTCTGTCAGCGAAATTCTCTGATCTTATCTCTTCTATCAGCAACTGGCCCTTCAGGCATTGGGCGCCGGTAACATTAGGCTCGATGACGTCGCCATTGCCGAAACTTATGCTGCCCAGGTTTTCCTCCGGCGACGCCATGGCATCGTCTGCTGTCCAGGTGATCGGGTTGATACAGATGTCACCAGGTTCGGAAAGGATCACCATGGCGTCGGGCGCGTTAGCATTCCAGGAGATCTGACACCCGATTTGGGTCGCGCTGGTGCATATGTCGATGCCGTTGCTGCCGTCGATGGAAAAACCGATCAGGTATGCGGCAACCATTTGTTGTTGTAGTTCGGTGTCTCGCACGGTTTCCTTGATCAGGCGATTGGCGTGAAAGGCCCCTTGGCTGTGGGCGGCAATGATAAAAGGCCGACCTTTGTTGTGCTGGCTAATGAAATAATCGAATGCTGCCTTTACGTCTTGGTAGGCGAGGTCCAGAGCCCTGCCACCGTCTCCTTCCAGATCGCCGAAGCTCGAGAGCACAGCTTGCCGGTAACGTGGTGCATACACCTGACAACAGCCGTTAAAGATGCTCGCTTGGTCGCGCATGGACCATTGATCTGTGATTTGGTTGGCGACTTTATTCTCAAGAGGCTGATTCCAATGTTTCACATCGACGACATAGGTGGTCGGGTGGACAAAAAACACGTCCACATCTGTGGTGGTGCTGGGGTCGATGATGATGCCTGCTGGCACGATGTCTGCCGAATCTTCGAGGTCCGGGAGCGCCGCCCAATAGCTTGCATCTGCATAGTTGGGAGGGGCGATCTGGTCTTCCGAAAAGCTGTGCTCCGGTGTCATGAACGCCATGCCGGCCAGCATCATAATGGGGCCGCGAAAAACCGTGCCCAAAATGACTAACAACACAACCACAATACCCAGACCAATTAGAAACTTTTTCACCGATTCTTCTCCCGCAGCCAGTCGTATGCCCAACACAGAATGTGCTCGGCATTATCTCTAGCATACTGGTGAACAGCCAAGGCTGCATTGGCGAGGTGTTAAATTAATGACGTTCCAGTTGCCGCGCGCGTAACTTGGTGATTGCTGTTTTACCTCGATAGCGTCCGGCTGCTAGGCTTCGCACATCAGACTCACGCGATTCAGGGGTGCTATGGATGAACTGACCCTCAGACAGCCGGATGATTGGCACGTGCATCTGCGCGACGAAGATGCCTTAGCTACGACCGTGCCGGCTGCAGCGCGCGCCTTTGGCCGTAGCATTGTTATGCCTAACTTGGTGCCGCCGGTAACGACGCTCGATCGCGCGCGCGCCTACTATCAGCGCATTATTCAACGTAGGCCCGCAGGTTCAGATTGGCAGCCGCTAATGGTGTTGTACCTAACCGACAATACATCGCCGAGCGATATTCGCCAGGCCAGCGATAGCGATTTGATCTACGGCTGCAAGTATTACCCTGCGGGCGCGACGACTAACTCGGACTCTGGCGTAACGGACCTGAGTCAGCTCGGCGAGGTCTTTGCGGCAATGCAAGAGGCGGGTCTAGTGCTGCAGCTGCATGGTGAGGTAACAGACAGCGATGTGGATATCTTTGATAGAGAAGCCGTATTCATAGAACGTTATCTCGAAGATATCGTGCAACAG
>DEBN01000182.1:0-758 GCA_002348825.1 Gammaproteobacteria bacterium UBA2955 | reverse complement strand
GACTTTGTGCGCAGGAGCCCTGCAAATGTTGCCGCAACAATTACACCTCAGCATTTGCTGTACAACCGCAACGATATGCTAGTGGGAGGAATGCGCCCGCATCTTTTCTGCCTGCCAGTTTTGAAGCGCGATACTCATCAGCGCGCGTTGATTGAAGCCGCAACCAGTGGCGATAAAAAGTTTTTTCTGGGTACAGATTCGGCACCGCATCCGCGCCACGCTAAAGAGGCCGAATGTTGTTCGGCGGGTTGCTACAGCCACCATGCCGCCCTTGAGTTATATGCAGAAGTCTTCGAGCGAGAAGGTGCGCTGGCGCAACTGGAGTCTTTTGCGAGCATCAACGGACCAGAGTTTTATGAGCTGCCGCTTAATCAGAAAACCGTGTCGCTTAAGCGGGAGGACTGGTCGCTACCGGCTAAGATAGATTACGGCGCCGAGGAACTTGTACCTCTGGCCGCGGGCGAAACACTGCGTTGGCGCCGCGTCCCCTCCGGAGCTTGAAGGTGTTCAGCTAGGTACCGATTTATTTGCGCGTTTTCGCTCGGTGCAGCATATCGCGGCCACTGACCGTTGCGGCAGCATGCAGACGAGGTTAACCAATCGACCTCGCGGTTATGCATGGGTAGGCATAGCGATATCGGATGAATGAGAGTCGCGCCTCTCCCGGCGCAAATACCGCGTATAATAATAGTTAGTTCTGAAACGTATAAACGCGCTTCTTCTTTGGCTTCAACGGAAGTCAGGGCGACGCTCTTAGA
>DEBN01000045.1 GCA_002348825.1 Gammaproteobacteria bacterium UBA2955 | reverse complement strand
TGACGTTTTTGACTCAGTTGTTTGGCAATGCCTAAGTAGATGTCTTCACGCAGGTAACGCAGCGACAAGTCCTCAAGTTCCCACTTGAGTTGCCAGACCCCTAAACGGTTGGCCAGCGGAGCAAATACAGACCCCGCTTCCTGAGCGATACGCTGACGCCGTTGCGGCTCATAATTTTTCGCATGACGCAGCACCACGACACGCTCTGCGATTTTTATAACCGCGACTCTCGCATCATCAATCATCGATGCGAGCATACGCTTGACGTTTTCGACCTGACTTTGTTGTTCTTTCGCCAGCATCGGCGAATCCGACATTTCCAGCAGGCTCGTCGTGGCCATGGCGGCCACGCTGTAAACCAGGTCCGTGGACTCATGACCTATTCGAGATACTAATTCCGGCTTATTCACCCTTTCGGTACGCACCAAGCGATACACCAAGGCGGCTATCACCGACGGGGTATCCAAACGCAGGCCCGCCACGAGTTCCCCAAGCTCTAGAGCGGCAGCAAGCTGATCTTTGTGTTGCTGATGAATCCAAGCACAGCAGTCCTTCAGCGGCTGCGCCGCCAAACGGGGATGCGTAGCCACAATTCGCTCTACCCACGACGCCCAATCCAGCGCACCGTCAGCCGTCACCGGCATAGATTGACGAACATTAACCAACGCAGCTATTCCTAATCGTTGTCACTTTTTCCTCATGGAGCGCGCACAAAATGCCCTATGGTTTCGACATGCGCAGTCTGCGGAAACATGTCGTAAATACCGACCTCACGCAGGTCGAAGCCGGCATGCTGCAAGCGCAGCGCATCATCCGCGAAACTCTGCGGATTGCAAGATACATATACGATCTGCTGCAGCACACGGTTTACCACCCAGCTATCGAGGTTCACCCCCGCACCGCTGCGGGGCGGATCGATAATCAGTGCTTCGGGAGCAGAACCGGAAACTACTGGATCGCCTACAGAACCCCAAAGCGCATCAGCCGTCGTCGGCGCACGATAAAGATCCGCAACTCGAAAACTGCAGCGGTCAGTCAATCCGTTGCGCCGCGCATTCGCTGCAGCCATCGCAATAGCCTCGGCACTGGCCTCGATACCCAAAACCCTGGCGCCTTGGCGCGCTAAGGGCAAACTGAAATTACCGATGCCGCAAAATAAATCCGCCACCAAACGTTCGCGCACGTCCCCCAGATAACCCATCGCCACACGAATCAATTCCCGGTTCATCAGCGCATTCACCTGAGTAAACTGCTGGGGATAAAACTGCAAGCTGAGTCCATGCTCCGCTATGCTGTAGGACAAAGGCCGCACCGATGATTGTCCTGGCAAAGGTTGCAAGCTGTCATAGCCCGCTGGCTGCAGGATGACCTGAACCTCTTGACTGTTACTGAAGTGCTGCCACTGCTCGATGTCAGATTCTGTCAAGACATCCAGATGCCGAACCAAAATGGCAGCCTCGCTGTCGCCTTCCGCCATTTCGATTTGCGCAATAGTCCTCGGTTGACTGAGATGGGCAATCAGTCGTTTCAGCGGCGGCAACAGCGCCGACAACCGCGGAGTCAAAGTCATACAGGCATCTAGGCGTGCTACGCGATTACTAAAAGATTCACGAAAACCCACCAAAACCTGTTCGCCAACAACGCGTACGCCAAGCCGCGCCTTACGCCGATAACCCAGACGCGTGAGTCCCGAGGGCGTGCGCCAGCCTGCGGCTGCAACACCGACCCGTTGCAACTCTTGAGCGAGACGGCCTTGTTTAAGCTGCAGCTGCTCGCTGTAAGCTAGGTGGTGCAGATTGCATCCCGCGCAGCGCGGAAAATGCTGACAGGCCGAAGTCACTCGATTTCGGCTCAAGTCTGACAGCGGTTGACCATCCGCATAACGCTGGCCACCGCGCCGCTTCAAGATTCGTGCCTGCACACGCTCGCCGGGTAGCGCGTTGCGCACCCACAGCGGCCGCTCATTCAATATCGCGGCGCCCAGTCCGTCCTTCGACAAGGCATCGATTTGCACTTCTTGTTCTATAGGTAACTTTTTCGCCACGTCGCTCACTCGCTTGGCAGATTGACTTTATTCCGACCTCGATCAACGCGATCGGAGCATTTTACGACTGACCAGAGGTTTATCGCCCAACAGCGGTTGCAGCGCGTGGCGCGTGACGTATTTCGCCACCACACGCGCCTGGGCATGACTAAAGTCCCTGCGCTGAATAGCGTGCAACCATCGTCCCTGAATAAGCGCTGGATCGGATTCCGTCGCTCCAGTATCCGCCGCTGGCACAAAGCCAAATTGGGATTTGTAGCGATAGTAACGGTCCGGATGAATGGCTGAGCCGGTTTCGGCCTCTCGGTCAAACACCACCTCGTAACCCAGTTGCTCGAGAAGATCTAGTTCGAAACAGCGCAAGTCCGCCTGCAACTCGCGGCCCGCCTCCATCGCCGTCAGCGCGCTCACAGCACCGGCAAAAATTACGGGCTCTTTTTGCCGTTCAGCAACCAGCCGATTCAGCAGTTCCAAAATATAAAACCCCGCAAAAAGAGCGTCACCACGCAAAGTAAATCCATGAGCAACATCGAACTTACTTACATTGACAAGGTTGTTACGGCCAAAATAACTCAGTGTGCCCAAACTAAACGGCTGGATCGAATTAACGCGTTTGGTCGAGCCTCGAACACCCCGCGCCACTCCGGAAATTCTGCCTTGATCCTTGGTCATAAATTGAACGATGGCGCTGGTTTCCCGGTACGGCCGAACATGTAACACCAAGGCAGACTGTTGTTGCATCATGACTTTAGAGAGGACTCAATCTAGTCATACCCCAAGCGTCGCATGTCACCGGCGTTATTGGTCCATCCTTTTCGAACCTTGGCCCATAAATGCAACATCACCTGACGTTCCAGCAAAGCTTCGATATCTTTGCGTGCCTCTGTACCGATCAGTTTTAGCCGCGCACCCTGCTTACCGATTACAATACGCTTCTGTCCTTCGCGCTCCACATAGATGTCAGCGTGAATCCTTACGATATTCTCCTCTGCCTTAAACGACTCGATCACCACCGTCGCTGCGTGGGGGATTTCATCGCCGAGCTGCCGCATTAGTTTTTCTCGCACAATCTCGGCGACCAAGAAACGCTCGGGCTTATCGGTCACTTCGTCGTCGGCAAACTGATGCGGCGCTTCAGGCAACGCCGAAAAAATGTGCTGGCGAAAGGCCTCGATCCCCTCGTGTCTGAGCGCGCTGAGGGGCAATATCTGCTGAAACAGACGGGTAGCGTCGAGCTGCTGAATTTGCGGCAACAATGCTGTTTTATCTTTTACGAGATCGATCTTTGACAGCACCGCAAAACACGGTGCTCGGCTTCCTTCCAGCAGCCGCATAATATGATCGTCTTCATCTACTATTCGCCCACCTTCCAACAACAGCACTAACACATCAACACCACTCAGGGTAGATGTAGCGTGGTTCACCATATAACGATTGAGCGCTCGCTCGGTGTTCTGGTGGATCCCCGGAGTGTCGACAAAAATCGCTTGATGGACGCCTTCGGTATCGACACCGATTAAATTACGCCGCGTGGTTTGGGGTTTGCGCGAAGTAATGCTGATCTTTTGCCCCAGTACGTGATTCAACAGGGTCGACTTACCGACATTAGGCCGGCCGATCAACGCGATATATCCACAGCGCTCATTCGCCAACTCAATCACGATCTGCGCCTCGCTTCTGCACCTGCAGCAAAACCAGTTGCGCCGCCGCTTTTTCCGCGCCTCGCCGCGAGCTTGCATAAGCAGATGCCGACTCGTTCAACGCCCCCACAGAGCAGCTCACACAGTACTGACGCTGGTGATCCGCACCGCTAATCTCTTCAACTTCATAAACGGGCAGGTCGAGTCCGCGACCCTGCAACAATTCTTGCAACTGTGTTTTAGCGTCTTTTAGCGATTCCGCATCCAAATTCTGGATGCGTTGTGCATAGAGCCTATCCACTAGGGCGACGCACGCCTGAATACCTCCGTCCTCGTGCGCCGCACCAATAACCGCCTCAACAGCATTAGCCAAAATAGAGTCGCGTTGGCGGCCACCGCTTTTCAGTTCACCACTCCCCAAACGCAACAAGGGCGGTAGATCTAGCTCTTTGGCCAGCGACGCCAAGGTGCGGCCGCGCACGAGTTCAGCACGCATCAAAGACAGCGCGTCTTCCTGCACTAACGGATACTGTCGATACAACATGCTGCCAACGAGATATCCAAGCACCGCGTCTCCAACAAACTCCAGTCGCTCGTTATTGTCTCGGGCATAGCTTTTATGCGTCAGCGCCTGCTGCAAGAGCTGTGCATTCTTGAATTGATAACCCAAATGCTGCTGCAGTGGACGTAAATCGGAGTTCCCAGACGAATTAACCATAAGCGCAGCTTAATTTTCCGCCTCGGACAGCCATCGATTCCGTTCGAAGCTCGGCCATTGCCAGCCCGGCGGTTTATTCGCCCAGATAGCGACGGCCTTACCAACTATATTCTCTTCCGAGGCCAGACCCCAAGTTCTTGAGTCCGCTGAGCGATCTCGATTGTCGCCTATCATTAGGTATTGGCCGGGGCCGATGGTCCATTCCTGAGTCCGCTCATAGCCGGTTGACTTATAAATGGGGTACTGCCTGCCGTCTGATTCCTCGAGGTATTCTTTGAATTTTGCGCGCAGTCTGGGGTCGGTAAACTCCCTTACAAATTCGTAATTTAAGCGCTTACCGTTAACGAATAAGATTTTATTGGCATAGCGAACCCGATCTCCCGGAAGTCCGATCACGCGCTTGATGAAATAGCGCGGATCATGAGGCGGCACAAACACCATAATGTCGCCACGTGCGGGATCGTCAACGTCCATGAACTTGCCGCCCAAAACTGGAAACCGCAACCCATAGGCAAATTTATTCACCAGAATAAAGTCGCCGACCTCGAGGGTGGGTAACATCGATTCGGAGGGGATTTGGTAGGGCTCAGCGACGAATCCGCGCAGCACAAAAACCAATAACAGGACCGGAAAAAACGATTGCGCAAACTCAACGACTGCAGGCACCGGAAGGGCTTCGTCCTGCACCTCGGCAGCAGAGCTTGGATTTCCGATGACTGGTTTGAGCCGCAACCAGAGCTTATGACCGATAATGATAGCGCCGCTGCCCAAAACAGCCCAAAAAAGTATATAGGGCAGATCGATGTCCATTAGCGCTCGACTTTCAACGCCGCCAAAAACGCTTCTTGGGGAATCTCTACCTGGCCTAGCTGCTTCATGCGCTTTTTGCCTTCTTTTTGTTTCTCCAAAAGCTTTTTCTTACGTGTGATGTCGCCACCATAACACTTGGCTGTGACGTTCTTGCGCAATGCCTTCACGGTCTGTCGCGCGATCACCTGACCACCAATCGCCGCCTGCAGGGCAACGTCAAACATTTGCCGCGGAATCAATTCTTTCATTTTCTCTGCCAGGCTACGCCCGCGTCCCTGAGCCTGATCTCTGTGTACGATACTCGCCAAGGCGTCGACTCGATCGCCGTTGATCAAGATATCCAGCTTCACAAGATTTGCTGCTTCGAATCGGACGAAGGAATAATCCAAGGAGGCAAAACCGCGGCTCACCGATTTCAGTCGATCGAAGAAATCCATCACCACTTCGTTCATGGGCATTTCCCAGTGCATCGACACCTGCCCCTGGGAAAAATGCATGTTCTTTTGTACACCACGTCGTTCAACACAAAGCGACATGATGCTGCCAACATAATCTTGGGGCGTTAGGATATTGACCTCAGCGATTGGCTCACGCATTTGCCGGTAATTCGCAGGCAGTCGCGAGGGGTTGTCCACTTGACGTATGGACCCGTCATTCAACTCGACTTCATAAACTACAGTAGGCGCGGAGGTAATGAGGTCGAGCCCGTATTCACGCTCCAGGCGCTCCTGCACGATTTCCATATGTAACATACCGAGAAAACCGCAACGGAAACCAAACCCCAGAGCATCGGAAGACTCTGGTTCATAAAATAGTGACGCATCATTCAAGACAAGTTTCTCTAGCGCTTCACGAAACGATTCAAAGTCGTCAGAGGTTACCGGAAACAAGCCCGCATAAACCTGCGGCTTAACTTTGCTGAAGCCGGGCAACTGAGGCACGTTGGGCGACTTAGCCGCAACCAGAGTGTCGCCCACAGGCGCACCCGTAATCTCCTTGATACCGGCAACGACGTAGCCTACCTCTCCTGCACCGAGGCTTTTGTCAGGCATACGCTTGGGCGTAAAACGCCCCAGTTGGTCGACCGAGTGAGCTTTACCCGTCGACTTAACGAGGATCTTATCGCCCTTGTTGAGACGGCCTTGAACTACCCTAACCAAAGACACAATACCGAGATAATTATCGAACCAAGAATCGATAATCAGTGCTTGCAGCTCAGCCTGATCATCTCCCTCGGGTGGCGGAACTTCGTCCACCAAGAGCCCCAATACCCCCTCGACGCCTAGACCAGTCTTGGCGCTGACCTGATGAATATCGGTAACGTCGAGGCCAATAATGTCTTCGATCTCGCCGGCTACCCGTTCGGGTTCGGCCTGGGGCAGATCAATTTTATTGAGTAGCGGAATAACTTCTAAGCCTTGTTCAATCGCCGTATAGCAGTTAGCGACAGACTGAGCCTCTACGCCCTGGGCCGCATCTACCACCAGTAATGCCCCTTCGCAGGCCGCGAGAGACCGTGACACTTCATAGCTGAAATCCACGTGCCCCGGAGTGTCAATGAAGTTCAACTGGTACGTTTCGCCATCGCTATGGCGATATTCCAGCGTCACGCACTGCGCTTTAATAGTGATGCCGCGTTCTCGTTCCAGATCCATAGAATCCAGCACCTGTTCGGCCATCTCGCGATCGCTCAAACCACCGCATAATTGAATAAAGCGATCGGCCAACGTGGACTTGCCATGGTCGATATGGGCGATAATGGAGAAGTTGCGTATACGCTGATTTATAGGCACGAGTGGTTGCCGCATAAAGGGAGCCCAAGTTTAGCTCATACAAGACAGGCGATGAAGCGCGGCTCCCGCAATAGCCACAGCAACAGCGCTGCTAGAGGCCCCAGAAACACCTCCATCACCGCCCGAAACTGTCCTGCGCCGGCTAGCGTGAGCTAGGCACAGACGCAGTCCAGCGCTGCCGCCAACGGACATTAAATCAGAGGTCAATCGTCCTCTGGCAATTCGAGTGTTAGAAAAATTCGTTGCCGATCACGCAAAACCAGTACCGGCACAATACTGCCAGGCTCTACGTCGTCGAGGATATTCTTTAGCGCCTCTGTATTTGCGACAGGTCGGGTACGCATACGCAAGATCACGTCGCCCCTCATCAGTCCCGAGCGAGCTGCGATTCCGCCCGCATTGACGACTTCAACCCCGCCATCTATACGAAGCTCTTCCTTCTTTTGGTCCGACAGATTGCGAACCGAAAATCCAAACTTATTGTCCTGAGATGGTGGCCTAGCACCGACTCTTATGTCCGCTTGATCTGGCAGTTCACCAATGGTTACGGACAGTTTCTTTTTCTTGCCGCTACGAATAACCACGAGGCGCGACGACTCACCCACCGGCGCACGACCAACGTACTGTGGCAGTTCGCTTGATTGCTCGATCTCTTGACCGTTGAACTCGACAATAATGTCCTCTTCTTGCAGTCCCGCGGCGGCGGCAGGACTGCCTTCAATGACCCGAGCCACCAAAGCGCCACGTGGACGCTGCAAGCCATAGCTGAGCGCTAGATCAAGCGTGACCTCAAGAATTTCCACCCCGAGCCAACCTCGCGAAACTCGACCCCGGGCTTTCAACTGCTGCACAACATCCATAGCCATTTCAATCGGTATAGCAAAGCTCACGCCCATAAAACCGCCTGAATTCGAGTAAATCTGCGAATTGATGCCGACCACCTCGCCATCGAGGTTGAATAGCGGCCCGCCGGAATTCCCCGGGTTAATCGCCACGTCGGTCTGAATGAACGGCACATAGCCCCCCGTCTGTGGATTGGCCAGACTACGACCCTTAGCGCTGACTATGCCGGCGGTTACTGAGTAATCAAAACCGAATGGCGAGCCTATTGCTAACACCCACTCACCGACCTCGAGTTTGTCCGAATCGCCCATGGTTAAGGCCGGCAATTTTTTCTCTACAGCGACCTTCAGCAGCGCCAAATCTGAACGAGGGTCTGTACCCACTATTTCCGCCTCGTATTCCTCACGATTGCTCATGCGCACCATGATTTTTTCAGCGCCGTCTACTACGTGGTTATTGGTCAGGATGTAGCCGTCAGACTGGATGACAAATCCGCTGCCTAAAGATCGGGGGCGCGAACGCGGCTGGTTGTCACGCTGTTGTGGCGGTCCGAATCGGCGGAAAAATTCCTCTAGCTGATCGCCACGTTGACCTCTGCGGTTCATGCGGCTCGCCGCTTCACCTATCGTACTGATGTTAACTACAGCTGCCTCGTTATCCTTCACCAACTCGGTGAAATCCGGCAATGGCGACGCCTGAACACAAAATGCTGCAGCGCATAGGAGCCCCATTAAGCTTATCGAGCGAGCGGCATCAGCCCATGACATTTGCGGCGAGAAAAACTTTACGGTTCTGTTAAGCATTCGACTGGTCCCTATTTGGTACAACTGAACGAGGCTTGCAGCGAAGCGTCGACATAGCGGGTCATTTACAAGCGCCGCGTTTGTTCAACGACGAGCGCGGAGGCCCTTACACGCCGGCAGGCTCTCGCGCTCTGCAATTCTATGCGGGCCCGCAGGCGCCGCCCTCCGACAGAACAATCCGCCGCTGCGAGCCCCGTGTTGTCGGCTCTCGAATAGTGGGTACGTGAGCCGATACTTTCAAGACGTCGCCAATATTCGACCATCGGACTCGCAACACCCGGGTCCAACAGGTCATCAACGCCCCCATGATCGCCAATATACTCAACTGCAGCGGTAATACCTGTAACAGAGGGTAAGCATTGGTTACAGCGTCCAAGCATGTTACCGCTACGACGAGCACCACTAAGGGTGCGGCAAACAAACGCATGGCGATGCCGTTTAAGGATCGCGCGCTTATGGCTATAGTCGCGCTGATCGCTTTAGATTCTGGCACCGCGCTCGCCTTGGTTGCACTGAAACACGCGCCCGGGCATTGCGCGCAGGCTGTTTCATTCGAGACGAACCTCGGACCAGCGGAAGTTTCTTGCAACAAGATGCTACGTTCAATCATGTCTACTTAATTGCCAGATATTGCAGGGCACTGTATTACCCGTCAGCACTAGGAAACCGCTATACTGGGGTCACTTTGTCAGCCTGACAAGATCATGTCACAACGATTCGCAACTGACGTTCTCATTATCGGCGGCGGCGCCGCCGGCCTCGCGGCGGCACTGCAACTCGCCGATGCGGCGCGCGTCACCGTCCTAAGTAAAGGCGACATTACCACGGGTTCTTCGCATTGGGCTCAGGGCGGCATCGCCGCGGTAATGGACCCCGAAGACAGTTACAGTGCACACGTTAAGGACACGTTAGAGGCCGGCGCGGGACTATGCGACCCCGGCGTGGTGGAGGCGACGGTTGCGGACGCACCCGAGATGATCGCTCAGCTGTCCAGTTGGGGCGTCAACTTTGATGTAGAGGACAACATTCTCCATCTTACCCGCGAGGGTGGTCACTCGCACCGCAGAGTAGTGCATGTCGCGGACGCTACTGGTAGAGCCATCACTCAGACCTTAACCGAAAAAGTGCTCGACCACCCGAATATTGAATTGTTCAATGACCGTGTTGCGATTGACCTTATCAACTTATCAAAACTTGGGCGCCATCCGAATAGTTGCGCGGGTGCGCATGTGCTGAATAGGAGCACCGGTCGAGTCGAGGTGTTCCAATCAAAATTCGTGATCTTGGCAACCGGTGGCGCAAGTAAAGTTTATCTGTATACGAGTAACCCGGACGGTTCTACCGGGGACGGCATTGCCATGGCATGGCGCGCGGGCTGCCGCGTAGCGAATATGGAGTTCAACCAATTCCACCCGACTTGTCTCTATCACCCACACGCTGGCTCGTTTCTTATCTCGGAGGCGGTCCGCGGCGAGGGTGGCATCTTGCGGCTACCCAATGGTGAGCGCTTTATGCAACGTTTCGACGAGCGCGCCGAACTTGCGCCCCGTGACATCGTTGCTCGGGCGATCGACCACGAAATGAAACGAATCGGTGCCGACTGTGTGTATCTGGACATTTCTCACCGTTCCGCTGAATTCATTCATTCGCACTTCCCGAATATTGCAGAGAAATGCGCTGCACTTGGCATCAACATTACCCAAGACGCGATCCCCGTCGTCCCTGCCGCACACTATTCCTGCGGCGGCGTGGTGGTCGACCAACACGGCCGCTCGGATTTGGCGCATCTTTACGTTATTGGTGAGGCGAGTTGCACCGGGTTGCACGGGGCCAATAGACTCGCGAGCAATTCGCTGCTCGAATGTTTAGTGTTTGCGCGGCGCGCCGCGAACAAAATAAAAACTCAGCTCGAGCGCCCATTGAATGTACCCTACATTCCGAAATGGGACGAATCGCGCGTGCGCGACTCCGACGAAAGCGTGATCATTGCGCACAATTGGGACGAGCTGAGGCGTTTTATGTGGGACTTCGTCGGCATCGTACGCACCGATAAGCGGCTCCAGCGCGCGCAGCATCGGATCGATCTGTTAAAACAGGAAATCGCCGACTACTACGCCAACTACACCATCACAAGTGATCTTATTGAACTGCGTAATTTGCTACACGTGGCCGATCTTATCGTGCGCTCGGCGCTGCAGCGGCGCGAAAGTCGCGGCCTCCACTTCACTCTGGATCACCCGCAACAAAGTGCCCATCCGCAAGACACAATCTTGTTTCCAGGGGGACTTGACGATCTCAATGTGATGCGCGCAACAACGCCTAATTAGGCGGTTCCAGCGGACCGCATGCTCAGCGCCAAATTGGCTTCGCGACAGCACCAAGCAAAAACTTCCGGACCCACCTCGTCACGGAACAGCCATTGGGGCCGCTCACCGCTGACGCAAAAACAGACCGCCCACGGCATCTGCCAGAACTGTTGCAACCGAGCGCCATCCAAATGCGCGGCGCCGGTTGGTAAATATACAACGCCCGACTGGCCTGGGCGCGATGACATGACGATGCGATGGCACAGCGGTATAAACAGTCCGCTTCCGCTGATGCCGAGCAACTTGATGCCGGCATATTCAAGGACAAAAACGCCGAGCAACGCCACGCTAAATCTGAGCCTGCCCAAACGTAATGCTATCGAAACCTGTTCTTCGCGCTCGGCGCAGCGGTCCGGCACATCTAAAAAATCGTAGTGGGCGCAGCGGGGGTAGCGATGATTTTATCAACCACCTTCTTGACCAACGGATCTGCGGGTATTTCGCGTCCCTGCACCCAATCGAACAACTGCCAATCTTCAAGATCCAACATTTGCTCGTAACAGCGTTGTTCGGCATCGCTCAAGTCGGCAAATCGATCGCGGACAAACGGAAGCAACTGTAGTTCAAGCTCGAGCATGCCTCTACGACTGCGCCAATAAATATGTTTCAAATCCGTCAGTGCCATAAATTCCTTGAAGCCTTAAGTTATTGCATTTATCGGTGTCAATCAGGCAGTCTATTTACCCATTGATTGTAAGAGAATCGCCGTTGAACAATTGGCTCGATGTACGGATGGTCAAGCTTACCGGCTTTGCAGCCTCCGAGTTTCTGCAAGGCTACGTGACCTGCAATACCGAAAGAATATCCGCGATCGCCTCTACACCTTTCGCCGCATGCTCACTGCAGGGCCGCGTCATCGCCAACGGCTGGGCAATCCAATTGCCCGACGCTATAGGCCTCATCGTGCACCACTCTATAGTTCAGCCCCTGAGAGATTACTTGAATCCATACCTGCGATTCTCTAAGTGTACGCTCGACGACAGTGAAGATTTCGTTTACGTCACAACCACCGCAAGTGCGGTCACGGCGGATCTCATCCCGGGCTGGCATCTGGTACGCGAGATAAATCAAGGGGAATTGCCAGACACAAATGCGCCAGACGCCTCCCCACAGATCAACGAGCAGCTCATTAATCAACGTCAAGTACTGCTACAGCAATCGAGCTCCGGACGCCATCTACCGCAAATGCTGGCGTTGGAGGAACACGGCGCCATAGATTTCGATAAAGGCTGTTATCTCGGTCAGGAGGTAGTAGCGCGAACGCAATTCCGTGGCGCTGTTAAGCGCGGCCTCGCCATATTCACCATTGACGACCCGGCTGAAGTGGCACTGGGCAGCGCGTACGAAACAGCTGACGCTAAAGGTGACGTGGTAATGGTGGGCGCACAGCGCGGACTGTGGGTCACTCGACTGTAGCGAAGCACCATCAAGAATTAACAAAGTGGCTCAGCACATGCGCCTTCGGTGTCTGAGCAAACGTTTTATACTGCCAGTCGGGTTGTCCGTCCTTGTCGATCAGCAGCGCCCGTACACCCTCTGGAAAATCTGCAAGCTGCGCACAACGTGTCGCGATAGCAAGTTCCATCGCAAAACTTTCCGACAGTGTCATATCCTGCACACGCCGGAGCTGCTCGAGCACAATTGCGGCAGTTGTTGGGCAACCCCTGCGCAAATTGTCCAGACCGCGATCGATCCATTCCGACTGACCCTGCAAAGCAAATAAAGCCGCTGCTGTTGATACCAGATCCTCGACCTGCACAGCCCACTCAGGCAGGGCCTCCAATTCACTGGGCAATTCGCGCGGCGCCTTGTGCAAGACGGCCAAAAAGTCCTCCAGCACGGCCGAATTTGCGGCGTCGGAGGACAGCTGCCACGACAACTCGGCGAGGTCGGTCAACACATCCTCACGTGAGTCGTGGCCTATAACATGGGTACCGATGCCCAGACTCAGAGCATCTCGAGCGTTCAACTGACTGCCCGTTAGTCCGAGAAATGCGGCCACCGCCAGCGGCAGTTGTTTTAGCACCCAACTGCCACCCGCATCGGGGAACAAGCCGATTGTGATCTCGGGAAACGCCAATCTAGAGCGCTCGGTGAGCACGCGAAACCGCGACGCCGACAACAAACCAAAGCCGCCGCCCATCACCACCCCATGCCCCAAAGTCATTATCGGCTTAGGGTACTGGTGCATAAGTAAATCGAGTTGGTATTCCTCGGTAAAAAAGCAGCGCGCATAGTCATCGACCTCCGACCCTGCCTGCTGGTTCGCCACACAGGATCGATACAACGCCTGAATATCTCCACCGGCACAAAACGCTTTAGGTCCTCGACCGGTCAGAACAATGGCCACCACATCGTCTCGCGAACGCCAGTTCGTAAGCGCCGCAGTCATTGCGCGTATCATCTCTAAGGTCAGCGAGTTAAGGCTAGATTCAACGTTTAGAGTCAGACTACCGAGTACGCAACCGTTGGCGGCTGGCAACTCAGCGATTAACAGGGGTGCATCTGCTGCGTGCATATCCTCTCCTCTAATCAATGCGGGTCCAATCGATCGGCGTCACACACTGTGACTCAAGATACTGATTGGCTTGAGAAAAGTGTCGGCAACCGAAAAATCCGCGATGTGCCGACAAGGGTGACGGGTGCGGCGCTCTCAGCAGTCGATGACGATTCGCGTCAACCACAGAAGCCTTTTTCTGCGCATAACTGCCCCACAATAAAAAGACCAAGCCCGAACGTTCCGAAGCTAGACGCTGCACTAATACGTCGGTAAATCGCTCCCAGCCTCGACCTTGATGAGACCCCGCTGCTCTCGCTCGGACGCTAAGCACGGCGTTGAGCAGCAACACGCCCTGTTCCGCCCACCGCGAGAGGTCGCCGCTGCCCCTCGCAGCCAAGCTCGCGGCGCCGAGGTCGCTCTCTATCTCTGTAAAAATATTCCGCAATGAAGGTGGCAAACTAACGCCACGCGGGACCGAAAAACTAAGGCCGTGCGCCTGCCCGGGGCCGTGATAGGGGTCCTGACCAATGACCACGACTTTTGTCCGCTCTACCGGCACCAGATTCAGCGCCGCAAACATATCTCTCCCGGCGGGAAAAACTTGGTGGCCCGCCCGCTTTTCAGCGACTAAGAACGCGCGCAGCTGCTGCATATACGGCTGCTCAAACTGATCCGCCAATAACGTCTGCCAAGAGCTTTCCAACTGCACCGCGCGCATGGCTAGGCCGTTATACTTTCCGCATCAACGGAAACAGTAGAACATCACGAATAGAGGGGGAATCGGTCAACAGCATAACCAAACGATCGATGCCCACACCCTCACCCGCGGTCGGCGGTAGTCCGTATTCCAGTGCCGTGATGTAATCCTGATCAAAATGCATAGCCTCGTGATCGCCAGCAGACTTAAGCTCGGCCTGTGCCTGAAAACGCTCGGCCTGATCAATCGGATCATTTAACTCTGAAAAGCCGTTGGCGTACTCGCGGCCGCCAATGAACAGTTCAAATCGGTCGGTAATTGCTGGATTTTCATCGTTGCGACGCGCCAGCGGCGATACCTCTGCCGGATACTCTGTTATGTATGTAGGCTGTTGCAATTGCGCTTCCACCCGCGCTTCAAAAACTTCCATTTGCACCCTACCCAAGCCCCAGTCATCTTTCAGGTCTACGCCGTCTTTTCTTAACACATCACGCAGGTCGGACTCATTGCCCGCAGACGCTTCGGCAACGCCACCAAACCGCACCAGCGACTCCTCCATACTGAGACGCAATGCGGGCTTACCAAGATCAAGCTGAATCCCCTGATAGGCAAATTGCCGACTGCCCACCACATTAGTAGCCAACATAGCGAGCAACTCGTCAGTCAGGTTCATCAAGTCCTGATAGTCCGCGTAGGCCTGATAAAATTCCAACATTGTGAATTCCGGATTATGCCGTGTCGACAAACCTTCATTACGGAAATTGCGATTTATCTCAAATACTCGCTCAAAGCCCCCTACCACTAATCGTTTGAGAAAGAGTTCGGGAGCGACCCGCAAGTACAGTGGCATGTCGAGGGCATTGTGATGGGTAATAAACGGCCGCGCAGTGGCGCCACCCGGGATGCTGTGCATCATCGGCGTTTCCACTTCCAGATAATCGTGGTCGACAAAATACTGGCGCAAATTGTGCACAATCTGCGACCGCGTCTGGAATACCCTGCGACTGTCCGCGTTTGCGATAAGGTCTACATAACGTTGCCGATAGCGGGTTTCCTGATCGCTCAGTCCGTGAAATTTCTCCGGCAGCGGCTGCAGGGTCTTATTTAGCAAAGTAATGTCTTCTGCCTGAACTGAGAGTTCGCCCTTATTGGTGCGCATCAACACACCGCGAACGCCTACGATATCCCCCATCTCCCAGTGCTCGGTGAAACCCGCATACGCGCCCTCGCTGAGATTATTTTGCGCTAGGTAGCACTGGATTTGTCCGGACGCGTCCTGCAGCGTAATAAAGCTGGCTTTACCCATCACCCGACGCAACATGATGCGCCCAGCTACAGCCGTGGCCACCTGAGCCTCGGCCAGGGCCGCCTTGTCGTCCTCAACATGACGCGCCAACAGATCCGCTGCCAGGTCCTGCCGCCGAAATTCATTGGGATAGGTTCCCACGGCGGCTCTCCAGCTCTGCATTTTTGCTTTCCGTGTCGCCAGAATATCTCGCTCTTCACTCATACCGGGTCCCTTTACTTACCGCGCTATTGCCTACAATCCCGCCTTTAGATTAGCTTCAATGAATCCATCAATGTCGCCATCCAACACCGACCCTGGATCGGTGCGCTCAATTTGAGTGCGCAAATCCTTGACTCGAGACTGGTCTAAGACATAGGAACGGATCTGACTTCCCCAGCCAATATCCGCTTTAGAATCCTCTATGGCCTGCTGCTCCGCGCGCCGTTCCTGGAGCTCCAATTCGTACAATTTAGCGCGCAACTGCTTATAGGCGTTATCTTTGTTTTGATGCTGAGACCGCTCACTTTGGCACTGCACAACCGTATTGGTGGGCAAGTGGGTAAGGCGTACCGCCGAGTCCGTACGATTCACGTGTTGGCCGCCGGCGCCACTGGCACGATAGGTATCCACTCGCACATCCGCCGGATTTATGTCGATCTCAATATCGTCATCAATTTCAGGTGCGATAAAAACCGAGGCAAATGAGGTATGCCGGCGATTACCCGAATCAAACGGTGATTTGCGCACTAACCTGTGCACACCGGTTTCTGTGCGCAGCCAACCATAGGCATACTCGCCTACTATCTGCACCGTGGCGCTCTTGATCCCCGCTACATCGCCAGGTGAGAGTTCCGTTACTCGCGCCGAAAACTGGCGTTTTTCCGCCCATCGGAGATACATACGCAGCAACATATCCGCCCAGTCCTGAGCTTCAGTGCCTCCAGACCCCGATTGAATTTCCAAAAAACAATTCGCGCCATCCATCTCGCCCTGGAACATGCGTCTGAATTCCAGCCCAGCCAGGCGCTCCGCCAGGTCGTCTAGCTCTCCAGCCACCTCATCCAAAGTGTCTTCGTCTGCTTCGTCACTGGCCATTTCGGCGAGATCAGCAAGGTCGCGCAGCGATTCGGTGAAAGACGCTAAAACGCCTACTATCGTTTCTAATTCCGAGCGCTCGCGCCCAAGCAACTGTGCACGAGCCGGGTCGCTCCAGACCTCGGAATCTGCCAGTTCCAGTTCGACTTCCTGCAATCGGTCGCGCTTTTCAGCAAAGTCAAAGGTACCCCCTAAGCGCTAAATCACGTTCACTCAGATCCTTGATTCGTTCACGAACAGAGGTAATTTCTGGCATCGGTCTCAATCGGTGTTGCGCAGCGTTTTAGCTGCATTGACGGCAGCGCGGAGTCTAAGCCAAAGGCTCAACGTACTCCACTATCAACTGCAGCGTCGCGGTGTTGCCATAGTCGTTGCGCGTCGGGCGATAAACCACACGCACGCGGCTTACGGGTTGCGCCAACGGCGATTGTCGAAACGCTATCGCATCAACCAAGCGCGTGTCTTTGCGCAACACCAATTTTAGATGCTGCTCGCCCACCACGCGTTGGCTCACCAGATCAAACTCATCACAAAACGTCGGTTCTGGGAAACCGCTGCCCCAAGGACCGGCGTTGAGCAACGCCTGCACGGTTTCAAGGGTCAGTTCCTGCTCGGTTAATCCACCGTCCACAAAACACTTGGCACGCAGCATGTCTGGATTGATCAGTTCACCTACCACCGCGTCAAAGACGCTGCGAAATCGCTCAAAATGTACGCGCTTTAAACTCAGGCCCGCGGCCATAGCATGCCCACCAAACTTGATAAGCAAACCCGGGTAACGGCTCGCGATCGTATCGAGTACGTCGCGGATATTCAGGCCATCAATACTGCGCGCCGAGCCTTTTATTTCACCCGCCATCCCTTCTGTTGAATCAGCAAAAACGATGGCCGGGCGATGCAATCTTTCCCGCAAGCGGCCCGCCACGATGCCCACTACACCTTGATGAAAACGCTCGTTATAAACCGCCACAGCAAAACCGCGATCAACCGCAGGCGCCTGAGCAAGCAGCAATTCAGCATCGGCCACCATGTCCTGCTCGAGCTCGCGCCGATCCTTATTTAGGCCGTCTAACTCCTGTGCCAAGGCCCGAGCGGAACTGACGTCCTCAGCCAGCAAGCAACGGATGCCCACACTCATGTCTTGTAATCTGCCCGCAGCGTTTAAGCGCGGGCCGAGGGCAAAGCCCAGATCCTGAGCACTGAGTTGGCTTAGATCGCGCTTGCCTACCTCGACCAGCGCACGAATACCGGGTCGCGTTTGCCCCTGGCGCATACGCAGCAGCCCTTGATGTACCAATATGCGGTTGTTGTGATCCAGAGGTACGACGTCCGCCACCGTACCTAACGCCACCAAATCCAGAAATTGACCGAGGTTAGGTTCCGCACGTTGGGATGAATCAAACCACCGGCGCTGGCGTAGAGTGTGGCGTACCCAACTGAGCAAGTAGTAAGCAACGCCTACCCCGGCCATGGACTTACTCAAAAAACCACAGTCGCTGCGATTCGGATTTACAACGGCATAAGCAGCAGGTAGATCTGCGCCGGGCAGGTGGTGATCACTCACGATGACCTCAATGCCCGCGGTGTTCGCCGCGGCAACACCCTCTATGCTGGACACGCCATTGTCTACAGTGATCAGTAAGTCGGGCTCCAATTGCGCTGCAACAGCAACGATCGCAGGCGAAAGACCATAGCCAAACTGAAAGCGATCAGGCACAAGAAAGTCAACGGATTCCGCACCCATAGCCGCCAACGCCAGCTTACATAAAGCGACAGATGTGGCCCCGTCGGCATCATAGTCACCAACGATAAGTATTCTCTGACTATCCATGACAGCATCAGCAATCCGCTGTGCAGCCGTTTCGATATCCGTAAGGCCTGCTGGCGACAACAGCGACCCCAAACCTTTATCGGTCTCATCCGCATGCGTAAGGCCACGGCTCAGGAACAAGCGCTCAATGAGCGGATTATCTAGGCCAAGCGCGCCATCGCCGATTGCACGCGTAATGATCTGCATCCGCGCATTCAGTCCTGAGGTGCCACGCGGATACGCATCACCGTATCGGTAACCGATGCCAATGCCTCGAGTTGTGCCAGCGCTTTATTCATATGGGCCTCTTGGGTGTCTTGCGTTAGGAGCACAATATCTACAGATTCGCCCTGATCATGGCCGTCCTTTTGAATCACCGCTTCAATATTTATGTTGTGACTCGAAAGTATCTGCGTGACTTCGGCAAAGACCCCTGGTTCGTCGCGTGTGGGAATGCGCAGATAATAAGCGCTACTGATCTGTGCAACCGGGAGTATGGCCTTGGACGTATCCACAACCGCATCTACCGACGGCCGCTGGGAATTTAGCGCTGTGTCAACAATGTCAGCAACCACAGCAGACGCGGTGGCCGCACCGCCGGCACCGGGACCACTGAACAGAGTTTTGCCGGCCGCATCGGACACCACTTGAACGGCGTTGAGCACACCGCTGACATGCGCAACCAGTTCGCCGTGGGGCACCAGAGTCGGATGCACCCGCGCTTCGATACCATCGGCGTGACCGCGCAATATACCCAAATGTTTTATGCGATAGCCCAACTCTGCCGCATAGTTTATGTCTGTAGGGGTGATCGCACGGATGCCCTCAACATACACTTTGTCAAACTCGAACTGGGTACCAAAGGCCAACGCCATAAGAATAGTAAGCTTGTGTGCAGCATCGATTCCGTCAACATCGAAGGTGGGATCGGCTTCGGCATAGCCTAACGCCTGAGCGCGCTCGAGGATCTCATCAAAGCCGACGCCTTCCTCCTCCATGGCGGAGAGCATGTAGTTGCAGGTGCCATTGATAATGCCGCTGATTGAGCTGAACTGATTGGCCACTAATCCATACTGCAGCGCTTGGATGATAGGAATCGCTCCTGCCACCGCAGCCTCAAAACGCAGCGCCTGGCGCGGCAGTTCATTGCCATGCAGTGCTATCACAGCTTTGTTCGCCGTGACTACCGCTTTGCCGCTATTCAGGGCGCCCACAATCAATTCTTTTGCCAAACCTTCGCCGCCGATCAACTCAACAATCAGCTCAATTCTTGAATCAGACAGTAAGTCCATGACGTCAGTGGAAAAGTCTGCGCCGTGCAGATCGACACCAGGTTTGGCACTGCGACTGGCAACACGAACCACATGAACACTGACGCCACTGCGCTGTTCGATGAGCGATCGATTTTCCGCGAGCAACGACAACACACCCTGCGCCACCGTACCCAGACCCGCAATTCCGATCGAAATCGTTTTCAAGCTACCACTCCTCACGCCAGCTGCGTTAAGTTACTCACCTAATACAGCCGCCGCCAACCGGTCGGCCGGCAAATAACCGGGCAACAGGCGCCCATCCGCAAGTACGATAGCCGGTGTTCCATTGATGCCTAGCTGCTGTCCCAGCTCGAACTGCTCGGCTACCGGATTTTCGCACGCCTTAGACGCTAAGCTGTCACCTGCCTTGAGCTGCGTGATCGCGACTTGACGATCTTTCGAGCACCATGCGGTAACCATTTTGTCGTAAGTTTCGGAGTCGACCCCAGAGCGCGGATAGGCCAGATAACGAACCTCTATCCCAAGCTCATTAATCTGCGCCATTTCGGCATGTAGTTTTCGACAATAGCCGCAATCCACGTCGGTAAAGACCTGGATAAATCCGCGTGCCGCGCCCACAGCAGGGAAGACAATCATGTCATCAGGCGAATATTGCGCCATCCACTGTTTGCGCTTTTGATCGCGCCTAAGCTCTGACAAATTCAACAGGTCGTCTTGCACGGCAAAAAGGTCACCACTAAAAAAGTGCTGACCGTCCGCCGTACCGTACAAGATCGCACCACCTGTCAGTTCTATTGCATACATACCAGGTATATCGATAGGCATAATCGTCTCAATCGGAATCCCCGGGCGTACCTGCTGTAATTTTTGCGCCAGTATCCGACCCGCTTCTAGCGCCTTTTCTGTCTCTGCAATAGCCGCGGGCACCACGACAAAACCCGTAGTCGCGAGACACAGAGCCCAAGCCATTAATCTTTTAGCCAACATGCACACTATCCTTCAGCTCACCAACCACTCGCGATATGGGCTTGTTAGCCCCGGGGGTGGTGTTTTCTTAATAACGATTGAAGACGCAACTGCGCAACATGAGTGTAGATCTGAGTCGTGGACAAATCACTGTGCCCAAGCATCATCTGCACCGCGCGCAGGTCTGCGCCATTATCCACAAGATGGGTAGCAAATGCATGGCGCAGGGTGTGTGGCGAGATGTCTTTTTGAATTCCTGCCAACCGCGCATACCGCTTGATCGCGTGCCAGAACGTTTGACGCGTCATGTTCCGCCCCAAACGGCTTGGAAATAGAGTGTTGCCACCCGCTGGAATCAATTGCTGGCGGGCCTCGCGGAGATAGCTTTGCAACCAATGTAGCGCGGCGTCGCCGGCAGGAACAATCCGTTCCTTGTTGCCTTTGCCGGTAACCCGCACAACTCCCTGTCGAAGATTTACGCTGCCCAGTTGCAGCGCCACGAGTTCGGATACCCGCAGCCCGCAAGCATACAGTACTTCTAACATCGCTCGATCGCGGAGCCCAATCGCCGTAGTCACATCCGGCGCCGCGAGCAAGTTCTCGACATCTGTCGTCGCCAAACTGCCTGGCAGTGACCTAGCTCCCTTCGGATGCTCAAGAAATTGCGTCGGATCGACTTGCAGTCGTTGCTCTGCCAAAAAATGCCGGAAAAAGCCGCGCACCGAGCTGAGCCAGCGTGCGGCTGAACGACGCGCGATGTTCTGACCATTGCGCATTTCGTTGTACGCCCCAAGGTCATCTGGACTCGCTTGTATCAGCTTGGAGGCCCGATTGGTTTGAACCAACCAGTGCTCCGTGAGGGCAAGGTCACGCCGGTAAGCGGACAGCGTGTTTTCGCTAAGGCCGCGCTGCAACCACAGCGCGTCGAGATATTCTAGGATCTCGGCACTTAAGCTTTGATTCTGCTGGTGTGCAGGCATGCGAACGGCGGCCTCGGATTGCAGCCACCACTATAAACAACCCTTGCAGAGCGTCTACTTTTTGATTTTTTCCTTGATGCGCGCGGAGCGACCTGACCGCTCGCGCAGATAGTAGAGCTTCGCCTGTCGGACATCTCCACGACGTTTAACTTCGATCTGGTTGATCAGCGGACTATGGGTTTGAAACGTTCGCTCGACGCCGACACCGTGAGAAATTTTGCGCACCACAAATGCAGAGTTTATGCCGCGGCTCTTGATGCCGATGACCACACCTTCGAAGGCCTGCAGGCGCTCGCGACTGCCCTCTTTAACTCGCACCTGTACGCTGACTGTATCGCCGGGGCTGAATTCAGGTATCTCCGCCAGTTGGCGGTCTTCAATTTCTTGGATCACTTTATTTCTGCGCATCTTTATCTCCAATACATCGCTTAATCTAGCTGACGGTCGGCAAAAATTTCTAACAGCAACTCTCGGTCTTGTGCACCGAATGTCATACCGGTCAACAATTCGGGCCGGCGATTCAGAGTGCGTTTTAACGCCTCACGGCGTCGGTATCTCGCCACTGCCCCATGATCTCCACTGAGCAGTTGTGGCGGTATTTTTTCCGAACCCAGGGTTTCGGGGCGCGTATAGTGAGGGTAATCGAGCGTCGCATCAAGATAAGATTCATCCAAAGCAGACAGCTGATTACCTAACGTGCCTGGCAGGTGTCGAGCGATCGCGTCCATCACCACCATGGCTGGCAATTCGCCGCCGCTGAGCACGTAGTCGCCAACAGACCATTCAAGATCTACCCAGCGCCGCACGAAGCGTTCATCGACACCCTCGTATCGGCCACAAACTAGAATCAAGCCAGCACTGTCAAGATGCGAACTGACCTCCGCCTGACTGAACGCCTGCCCCTGGGGACTCAGCAAAATCACAGGCGTACCCGCGGGAGCTCGGGCTTTAGCCGCCATCACAGCACCCTGCAGTGGCTCCACCTTCATTACCATCCCTGCACCACCACCGTAGGGCCGATCGTCGACCGTGCGGTGACGGTCTGTGGTGTAATCACGCGGGTTATAGAAATCAATATTCACAACCCCGGAGGCCACCGCTCGACCGAATACACCTTCGCGAGTCAGCGCTTCAAACATATCCGGGAACAGCGTAACAATACCTAGCCACATAGCGTCAGTCGTTCCACTCCGAGGGCCACATAACCAAAATTCTCCGATCCGTGAGATTTACCTCGGTTATGAAGGGGTCGGCAAAAGGCACCAGCACGGATTGCCCTTGGCGCATAATCTGCAGCACGTCGTGGGCACCTGTTTCAAGCAAGCCCTTGACCTCACCTAAGGCTTCTCCCTGTTCGTTGATGACCTGACAGCCGATCAGCTGATGCCAGTAAAACTCTCCATCTTCAGTATTGCCAAAGGTCTGCGCGGGCGTACCCAGCAGGCTGCCGCTAAATTGTTGGGCGGCCTCACGCTGTTCGACACCGGCCAGACGGACCAAGTAACCGTCGTTATGATTTTGGATTTCGTAACTATCGATAGGCTGCCAATGGTCGCTATTGTGCAAACGCAGAAACCAAGGTTGGTAAGACAACAGATTGTCTTGGGGAGAGGTGAACGACTGTAAATGTTGCCAGCCCTTGACGCCGAAAGCCCGTCCCAATCGGCCCACTACGACGTTGTCTTGGGACATATGGAGGCCTGGGCGCTTTTGATAACGCGCATCGACGATGCGCGTGCAGGTTACTCCGCGGGAGCCGCGGCTGCTTCTACGGGCTGTTGCTTGCGCGCCATCGCAATCAGCTGCTTGACCCGGTCACTGGGCTGGGCACCGACGCCGACCCAATAGTCAATACGATCCAGGTCCAGGCGCAACGCCTCGGCCTGACCTTTTGCTACCGGGTTGTAAAACCCTACGCGTTCGACGAAGCGGCCGTCACGCGCCCGCGCTTGGTCCGCTACAGTGACGTGATAGAAAGGACTCTTCTTTGCGCCATGACGCGCAAGACGGATCGTTACCATAATGTTCTCTGATTACCAAAGGTCGAAATTCGAAGGCCGCGTATTCTATAGCAACGTCAGGCACATGCAAATGGCTTGGGGTTAACTTGCGTGGGTCACTATTTACGGCGCCAAGCCTTTAATGATCACGCAATTGGTCTCTGCGGCAGCGTGTCGATGCTTGGCCAGCGCCTGATATTCAGAACTGAAAAACCACTTTTCGGCATCTTCGACGGACCCAAATCC
>DEBN01000004.1:35374-44050 GCA_002348825.1 Gammaproteobacteria bacterium UBA2955 | reverse complement strand
CCAAATCTGCGCCAACGTAGAATCCTTTAAATTCTCTGGCACTAGGCCGATTATCAATTCCGAACTAATTTTTACCGAGTCCGGCACCTGACTGTAGACACCCAGCAATCCTGCCAAAACCAACCACGCCTGATTGCTGCTGAGACCGTGAATAATCAGATCTCCGTAACGACGCTCCAGCATAAGAGCATCGGCCAGAGTTTCCAGCTCCGGCCGCTGTTGCGCTGCGGATCGAGCTTGCACGATCCGCTTACGCAACGGCTCAGCAACCGTTGCGTCTAAAGCCGCCAAGGTCACTTCTTCTGCGCTGGAACCGGCGCTTTCAATAGCCAACGAAACCAGACCTAGGGGTTTAAAGTAAAACGGTTTAAGCACGGAGACGTTCTGAATACGGGAAAACTCCAAATCCAACTGCACGCGTCGAAAGATGCCCTGCTTTACGATGAGCCTCGAGTCCGACCACCGGTATTCGAAGCGGCGAACCACCAGCCACGAATGCACTACAATGAACAACAGACCTGCGCCGAGCAGCAAGACAGGCAGCCACAGGCTATCCGCGCGCAGAGTAGCGACTAAAATAGGCGCTAAAGTGTAAGCGTTAGTGACAATACGGCGCGTGCTGCGAAACGAGAAATACACCACCGCCCAACTAGAAAGTTTAGCCCACGCTCGATCACTGGGCGCCTCCGGCAACGATCAGCCCTCGGTCGATTGAACGTTGAGCAATCGTTGTCGAATGCGCTCAGCGGTAGACGAATTTAAGCCAGGAATCGTGAAGGTCTCGGTTTCGGTGCCGGCACTGAAAACGCGTAGGCCTGCCAAATCCAGATACTTGTCCACCGGTCCTCTGGTAAGTTCAATGTGTTGCAGCCGCACAAACGGCTGGATGATTTGTCTTTGCCAGAAAATTCCTCTGCGCAAGGCAATGTCATGGTCGCGAAGTGCATACCCGCAGCGGCGGCACGACCAGTAGGCGTATAACGGCGGCAGCGGCAGCAATAGTAATGCAGCGAGACCCGAACGCCACACCTCAGGTAACAACCACCAGACCATTGTGAACGCTGCTGTGCCTAATAATGCCGTCCAAACTACAGCAAGCGCGACTTGAGCTAGTACATACCGCCGCTCGAGGGGCAAAAATTTTATACACGCCGCAGTCGGCAGCTCGTTGACGTCTACGTCAATGTTTCTAAACAAAGCCAATCTCCAATCGTCTGCAATGACAAAGTGTGTTGCCGAGTTAGCCAAAAAAATTACGCGATTGGATTTGCACCAAGCACGTTGATCACTCTGTCAGCGAAGCATCAGAGACGCAATCGGCAGGTGAAGAAAGTTCTGTGCCGAACACTAAATCACACGCCGAGCAGGAAGCAAAAAGTCGGCGGGGCCGTGTTTGCCCAAGTACAGCGATGTCAACACAGCCGCGCAACCGCGATCCACCGTTGTCATCCACCTGCGTAATCGGCGAGTACTTATTGCCCAACTTTCATTCCTAAGACGGGCCATGCCAACGACCATCCCGAACGCGACAATCAGTTCGCATCGCCAATTCTAGCCGCGCCGCCTATCGTAGGCTAACCGGTAACGCCAAAGACAAACCGCCGAGACTTCTATGGCATCGGATAGTCCAAGGAGCCTAAAACCCGTTCGAACATCGCACCTGCGCTGAGCAATCCAGATTCGTTAAAACGCGCAGCGATGAGCTGCAGCGATTGCGGCAATCCGTTCTCATCGATACCCGCCGGTATGTTTAGAGTCGGATGGCCCGAGTAATCAAAGGGCGCCGTAAAGGACAAAAACGGCGCCGCATCAGGATCCAGCCTGCCGACGTCCATTTGTGCGACCGACGGCACGGCACAGGGCATGGCTGGCGCCAGCAGCACATCTATCTGAGTAAATAACGCCTCAACTTCACTGCGGAATTGATCTCGCAAGCTCTGTAAGTGTGCATATTCGTCGGGATCAACGCTGCGACCAAGCTCTAACAACGAAACCAATCCAGGACCATATTTCTCTGCCTGTGCCGGGTACATGTGTGCATGGGCACGCAAGCATTCGACCGCACATGTTTTGCCCCAATCTTCCGAGAGTTTGCGATAGCCCGGTGGCATTTTGACTTTTTGTACGTTGACCTCAGAGCCTGCTTTGGCCACGGCCTCGGTAAGAACGCGAGTCACCGCCGCAGGCACACCTTCACTGATATAGGCTTCATCTATACCCACAACGATCGGCGACTCTGGTTGCTTGAGATGCGGCAAATAGGCGGGAACAGGGGCTTCGGCACTGTTCGGATCTTCTGCATCAAACCCTGCAATCGCCTCGAGTACGCGGGCAGCGTCCTCGACACATCGGGTCATCGGACCAATATGATCTAAACTGTTGGCCAGCGGAAACGCCCCATGCAAACTTACTCTGCCATAGGTTGGCTTCAAACCCACCAGCCCGTTGCACGCCGACGGAAACCGGATACTGCCGCCTGTATCCGATCCAAGGGCTGCGTAGGCAAGGCCGGCAGCTACCGCTACCCCAGACCCCGAGGAGGACACCCCGCTCCAGGCATCTTTTGACCACGGATTAACCGGCGCTGCAATCGACGGATGATGACTCCCGTAGGCACCTTCGGTAAGTTGGGTCTTGCCTATGATCACCGCCCCAGCAGCACGCAACCGCGTAACCACGGTGGCGTCGAAATCTGGCTTGAAGTCACGCATAACCTCGGTACCGCTGGCGGTCTCAACATTCTTTGTAAACAGCAAGTCCTTGATCGCGATGGGCACACCGTGCAATACGCCCAGCACTGCGCCGTTCTGGCGCGCCTCGTCACAGGCTAGGGCCTCTGCCAGAGCTGTGTCTGCAAGCATCCGCGCGTAACTCTGGTAGTTACCGTCATGCTCCTCGCAACGCCGCAACATTTCGCGTGTCACGTCTACGCTTGATAACGCACCACTCTTCAACTGCCGACACACAGAGGACAGCGACTGGAAATGCAACGGCGGTTGATTCATAGCACTTTTACCTGGGTGTTTTTATGGACTCAATCGGCAATCGTTGCAGAACCAATCGGCAACGATGTATCTGCGCGCAGAGATTTATACAAGGACAGCGTCAGCAGCACGATTACGGCAAATAACGGTACTGAGACCAGCGTGACCGCTGACTGCAACGGTTTTAGACCGCCCAAATACACCAATGTAATTGGTAATAAACCGAGCAAAAACGCCCAGAACACTCGATGCCATCGGGCCGGGTGAGCCGTTGGCGGTAGTTCCTCGGTAGCGGAAGCTGCCAACGTGTATGAGGACGAGTCGTAGCTGGTTGCAGCAAATATCACGCATACGATCGTAAACAGCATGAGTACTAGTTTCGGCCATGGCAGTGTGGTCAACACCCCAACAATGGCGCTCGGCGGTCCCGCGCTACTCATCGTATCCAACACGGGGAAAATAGCGTTCATTTCGAGATAGATCGCATAGTTGCCGAGGATGGAGAAAAATACCACACTGCCCAGCGTACCGTAACCGATGCAACCAAGAATCATCTGCCGCAACGTTCTACCACGGGATATCTTACAGATAAATATCCCCATGTAAGGGCCAAGCGCTAACCACCACGCCCAGTAAAACACCGTCCATGATTCGACAAAACTCGATGTTTTCGACGCGTCGGCCCAGCTGCTCATTCGCAGGAAGTTCTGCAGCATGTGGCCCACAGCTTCAAAGCCCAACTCAACGATAAACAGCGTTGGGCCCACCAAAAGTATAAAAAGCAACAGCACAAAAGCGAGACCCACGTTCCAATCGCTAAGACGCTTGATGCCTTTTTCCAAACCAAACCAAACGCTGGTGGCAAAAATGATCGTAACGACAAAAATAACGATCAGATCGAGGGTAAAGCCCAAAGCTGCTCGATCCAGACCAAATAGCTCGGTCACGCTCATGCCAATCAGCGGCACCGCCAAGCCAATGCCAGTGCTGCAGGCGCCGACTAGCCCAATTACGAAGAGCAAATCGATCACTCGACCCAACACGCCATTGGCCTGGCTGCCAATAATAGGCGCGCATGCCTCGCTCAGCCGCAGAGATTTTGCGCCGCGCACATAGTAGCTGTAGCTGATCGCCACTCCAGGAAGACAGTAGAGCGCCCAGCCCATGAGTCCCCAATGAAATATCGGATAGCTCACGGCCCAGTTAAGCGCCTCGGGTGTGCCCGGCACCACGGAAAACGGTGGGTTTTCATAATAATGCGCCCATTCCACCGTACCCCAATACAAAATGCTGGTGCCAATGCCGCCGCAAAACAGCATTGCCGACCAACTGAAAGTGGAAAAGTCGGGGCTTGTATCACCGAGTCTGATATCGCCGTAACGGCTGAAGGCGAGATAAAGAAGGAACAGCAGCGTCGCCGCGGCACCCATCAAGTAAAGAATTCCAAAATTGTGCGTCAGATAGTCAAATGCCGCGCCTAACATCCGCTGTCCTGCTTCTGGGTAGATGGCCAGCGGCAAGCACAGCGACAGGATGATGATGACGCTGCCGAAAAAAATCGGTCGATCTAAACCGTTGCCAAGACCCTGTGGAGCTTGCTGTTTGAATTTCGCTTGAGGTTCTTGCATCTTGTATCGCTGTTGTTTCGCTTACGCCGCTTTGCGCTCTACACTAAAGGGCCGCGAAGGTGGATTGCAAGTTGACACCATAGCGACAACCATCAAGTCAAAACGTGGAGAACCACATAAGCGACCTCGCAGACACCTTGGAATTTCGCCATATGGGGTACCGCCTATGCGCCCGTTTTTGGTCCTCTGCCCGGGCGCCTGCGCGCGCCTGTGTGCTGATCGCACACGGCATGGGCGAACACAGCGGTCGTTACCAACCTATAGCACAGGTCCTCAACAATGCCGGCTACCATGTACTGGCACCCGATCTACGAGGTCATGGGCAGAGTCGGCCTGCCTACTGCGAACCCGGCGATATGGGATATGAAGGTTGGCAGCGCAGTGTTTTAGACCTGCGTTCACTGCAGCAATGGCTGACAGATAACTATGCGCTTCCGGTGATCCTGATCGGCCATAGCATGGGCGCTATGCTCGCCCAACAATATCTTGGTTACTTCGGCTCCAACTTGGCAGCTTGCTTGCTCAGCGGCTCTACGGGCGCACTGCCTGCTGTCACCACCTTGAGCGGAGAATTACTGGCCAGCCTAGACAGCCTGCGACTCGGGCCGCATGCCCCCAGCCCTATGCTCCGAGACAACCTGTTTGCGGCAAACAACAAGCGTTTCCAAAATCTTCCGAATGAACAAGATCAGCAGGGCTTCAACTGGCTGAGTCGCGACACCGAACAGGTTGCTGCCTATGTGGCCGACCCTCTGTGCGGGACTGTACTGTGCAGCCGCAGCCTGGCCGATATGTTTGGTAGCCTGCGCCGCAGTAGTCGCGCAAGTCACATTGCATGCATTCCTAAAGACCTACCTATACGCTTTATTAGCGGCACCGAGGACCCTGTGCACAACAACGGACGTGGTATCCGCCGCCTGGTGCGGCGTTATGAAAAGGCACAGCTTAATGTGTCCAGTACACTCTACCCGGGCGGGCGTCACGAATTGTTCAACGAAACCAATCGTCAGCAAGTATTCGATGAGCTGCTGTCGTGGCTGGAGGAGATAAACTTTGAGCGAAAATAAGCCAGCCCCGTTGTGGAATGACGCCCTTACGCTGTGCCGCGACTTGCAGCGCGGTAGCGTGAGCTCGGTGGATTTAATGCGCAATGTGTACGCCCGAATCCACGCCATAAACCCAACCGTCAACGCCTTAGTCAACCTCCTCGATGAACAGCAGGCTTTGGCATTGGCCGAGGCCGCAGATAAAGTGCCCATTGCCGAACGCGGACCGCTGCATGGCCTCCCAATGGCGCCGAAGGACGCGGTGGCCGTGCGAGGTTTTCCAACCACTTGGGGCTTCAGACCTTTCGCCAACAGAATCGAAGAACAAGACAGCGCCTTAGCCCGGCGCATGCGTGATGCAGGCGCACTCTTTATCGGCCATAGCAACATGCCCGAATTTGGTTTGGGATCAAATACCTTCAATGCATTGTTCGGCGCGACGCTAAACCCCTACGATCTCGAGAAAACAGCGGGCGGCAGCAGCGGCGGAGCAGCGGTGGCATTGGCAACCGATATGCTGCCCTTGGCGGACGGCAGTGACATGGGTGGTTCGCTGCGCAATCCGGCCAGTTTCTGCAACGTAATTGGACTACGGCCTTCAATTGGCAGGACGCCCATGAGTCGCGGTTTTGGCTGGTACGGTCGATTGGTAACGGCTGGCCCAATGGCAAAAACGGTGGCCGATACCAGCCTTTTATTCTCCGTTTTGGCGGGGCCTGATGCCAGCGACCCACTGACGCTGCCGGAGTCCGGCGAGCATTTCCTTGATGCCCTCGTACCCGCCCAGCCAGAGGTCGCTAACCCTCTTAAAGTAGCAGTAAGCGAAGATTTGGGAACGCTGCCGATCGATCCAGAGGTGCGCTCGGTCATCCAAAGTACTGCTGGGGTCTTCAGCGATCTGGGCGCGCAAGTGGTCTTGGACCACCCTAATCTCGACGGCGCAATGCAAGTCTTCCAAACCCAACGAGCAGCCGGTTTAAGAACCCTAGGACGCAGCCTGGATTTGACGCTACCAAAATGGCGGGATGAGACCAAGGACACCGCAATATGGAACATAGAGCGAGGTTTTGCTCTGACCCCTGACGAACTGCTGAATGCAGAACTAAAGCGCACCAAAATCTACGCCGACGTCGCCGAATTTTTTCAGCACTATGATGTGCTGGCATTACCCGCTGCTCAGGTGCCCCCCTTCTCCATCGATCAAGAATGGGTGACTGAGATCGACGGCGTGACTTTAGACACCTACATCGACTGGATGGCCGTTTGCTGCATGATTACCGTTACCGGTTTACCCACGGTGTCGGTTCCAGCGGGTTTCAGCTCTGCCGGTCTGCCCATTGGCGTACAGCTGGTAGGCAAGCCTAGAGGCGATCTTGCGTTGCTCAAAATCGCCCACTGGTTTGAGCAAGCCACACAGTTTTATACTCAGCGACCGCATATAATTTAGCACCTGTTGCTAATCGCGTCCGCTATGACACCAAAACCTCAGGAACTGCCAAAACTTTACTCAATGTACAGCATTGGCCTTGTAACCTTCCTCTGCTCGCTACTGGCCGGCGGTTATCTGTTGTACGCAAATTACAAAGCATTAGGAATGCGCAAACTGGCGAACTACACATTGGCCACCAGCGTCGCGGTGTTTGTCCTGTGTATCTGGGCACTGTCCGTTTACATCGAGGGCAACGCCAGCAGCCCAGAAGAGTTGCCACAGCTCTCAATCACCTTGAATATCGTCGTCAATGTGGCTCAGGCTATTGTCGCGATCATCGCGACGCAATTTCTGCAGGGCGCAATGTTCGCTACGTTCAAGGAAATGCAGGGGCGTTATCATTCAACGTGGCACGCATTTTTTATCGGATTGTGTGCCACCATCGTAATGTCGTTGCTTATAGCTCCGATAACCTTGCTCGTGCTTTGATAACCCAGCAAGCGTTGAATCAGGTCGCCGTCAGTGCGATTCGCTACCGGCTTCTGCGGTGCTCAAGAATCGTTTTTGAAAATCCTCTTTCGAATTGATTCGTGGGTAATCGGTCTCAGGCACATCCACTTTAAGAAAATCACATAGCGGCGCCCAGCCGTCTCCGGGCTCGATGATCAGCAACTTACCTCGCGGCACGCTATTAATCACCTCTTGGTTATGTCGCTCGAAACAATTTACGACGTGCTGTTTGTTTTCCATACGCATACCAAACACACCGTCCCAGATCACCTCGTAGACCATCTTAATTCGGTCCCGGGTGTGACTTTCCACCGCGCCATGCTGTTCCGTATCCGCTAGATCAACCCGCCCCTGCTCTGAAGACAACCAAATAGTCTGCATAACGCTGTCGTACCACTGCTCTGCATCGCGCCGAGTCAAAATTACTTTAGCGTCCGGAAACACTTTTAACTGTTGCTGCCAGAAGTTGCACGATGGCCAATCGACCGCAGCCTGATAGCCGCTAAAAAGTGTCTCCCAATCAACCGCTTTACCAGCTGCAGCCGCCCGCCACATCTCGACGTGGTGAGGCACGGATGGTATTTCCATCATGTGATAGCACTTGTCGAAACCTAGGCGCTCAAGCGCAAACTTTAACGACAACGTACCCGTGCGCCCAAACCCGGCTCCAATTACCTTAAGACCCATGACGTCCTCGATGGCCGCTCGGCCACTTTAAAAATTAAACTTGCCTACTAGAGTTAGTAAACCACCACTGAGCGAATGCTCTCGCCTGCATGCATAAGCTCAAAGCCCTTATTGATGTCGCCCAGACTAAAAGTATGGGTGATCAGGTCATCGATATTGATCTTGCCGTCCATATACCAGTCGACGATCTGGGGAACCTCAGTGCGCCCCTTTGCGCCACCAAAAGCGGTGCCACGCCAAACTCTGCCCGTTACCAACTGAAAGGGCCGGGTTGCGATTTCGCGGCCCGCGGCAGCGACCCCTATGATAATGCTTTCACCCCATCCCTTGTGACAGCATTCAAGCGCCTGACGCATAACGTCGGTATTGCCAATACATTCGAACGAATAGTC
>DEBN01000004.1:0-34954 GCA_002348825.1 Gammaproteobacteria bacterium UBA2955 | reverse complement strand
AACTGTTCTGCCAACATGCGCCGCTGCGGATTCAGGTCAACGCCAATAATGCGCTCCGCCCCGGCCAACCTCGCGCCTTGTACAACATTCAGACCAATCCCGCCCAGGCCAAATACCGCGACACTGGCACCGGCCTCAACTTTCGCAGTATTCATTACCGCACCAAGCCCGGTGGTTACGCCACATCCGATATAGCACACCTTGTCAAACGGCGCGTCCTCACGAATCTTGGCTAATGCGATTTCCGGCACTACGGTGAAATTGGCAAAGGTAGACGTTCCCATGTAGTGGAACAATGGCTCGCCATTCAACGAAAATCTCGAACTGCCATCGGGCATCAATCCCTGACCTTGAGTGTCGCGAATGGCACCGCATAAGTTAGTTTTTCCCGACAAACAAAATTTGCACTGGCGGCATTCAGGCGTATACAGGGGGATCACGTGATCGCCCGGCTTTAACGTCGACACACCAGCACCGATCTCTCTAACAATGCCGGCGCCCTCATGACCAAGAATCGAGGGAAAGATTCCCTCGGGGTCGGCGCCAGAGAGCGTATAGGCGTCGGTATGACAAATTCCTGTCGCTTTCATCTCGACCAGTACCTCGCCCGCCGCCGGCGCCGCCAAATCTACGGTCTCGATACTGAGTGGCTCACCGGCAGCAAACGCAACCGCCGCTTTTGTTGTAATCATAAGTCCCCCTGATTCCAGCTGTTATTTTATATCGAACAACTACTCTAGCTTACTCTGTCTACTACTCCGAGTTCACTGCATTATTAACGTTCCGCTCAATGCCTTTGGCGAATCTGACGCCGCACCGGCAACAGCCTTTGCCCTTGCGCCAATTACAACTGATAGACTTGGCGGATGACAATGGCTGCTCTAGGTTTCTTCGGCTCTATTCGGCGCAAAACGCCATGCGCTTAGGCTTACGTATACGTCGTGGGCTACGCGACTGGCGTCGCGTCGTGCCATTGGTCGGGATTATCGGCGATTACCAACGCAGCGATTTTGGGCACGACGTTATGGCCGGCCTTATTGTCGGTATGGTGACAATTCCACAAGCCGTTGCCTACGCGCTTTTAGCCGGCGTGCCACCGCAATCGGGTCTCTATGCATGCCTGTTGCCGATGGTGATCTACGCCGTATTCGGCAGTTCTAAACAACTGGTAGTAGGCCCTGTGGCCATAGCCGCCCTACTTGTCACAGCAACGGTAAGCGAGCTTGCACCGCGCTACAGCGAAGCCTATCTCGGCATAACAACACTGCTGTGTTTGCAGGTTGGATTGCTTTTGGGCGCTTTGCGCATCACTAAAATGGGTGGGTTGGTGACACTGCTAAGTCATCCGGTGATAAGCGGGTTTGTGAATGCCGCTGCGATTTTGATCATTATCAGTCAATTGCCCGGTCTTACCGGCGTTAGCGTCGACGACAATACAAATCCCAGCTCCGCGCTGACAGGTTTATTGCAGCAAATGTCTCTCATGAACCCGTACGCGATAGTTTTTGGCGTTGGTTCATTACTGTTCCTATCCGTCAGTCGGCCACTCATCAGCAGACTACTGCACGCTCTCGGCGTTACCGCAGCGCAGCAACACCCCCTGACCCGTGTCGGACCGATGATCGTTGCAATGGTCGCTACCCTTGTCGTTGCCACCCTTGACTTGCAGAGCAATCTCGCAACGGTTGGAGCGATCCCAACTGGCTTGCCGCAATTAACGATTCCACCGATGACTTTGGAGCTCTGGCTGGAGTTATTACCCGCTGCGCTGATCATCGCGATAGTTTCTTATGTTGAGAGCTATTCTATCGGCACCACCCTCGCCGGCCGATCCAACGACCGCATCAACGCGAATCAAGAATTACTGGCATTGGGACTCGCCAATATTGGTGCAGGTTTCACCGGGGCCTACCCAGTCGCCGGTTCGTTTTCGCGCTCCAGTGTCAACTTCGCCGCCGGCGCCCGCACCCCTGCAAGCTCATTGGTTTGCGCCGTTGTCGTCGTCCTAACATTGGTGTTCGCCGCCAATTTGTTTGTCAGCCTGCCGAACGCGGTATTGGCCGCAATTGTAACGACTTCGGTATTCGGCCTCATCGACTTCAGCAAAATACGCTCCAACTGGGACATTTATCGTGACGATTCCGTAACGGAACTGGCCACTATGGCTTTGGTTCTAGTGCTCGGCGTTGAGCTGGGTCTGTTGGCCGGCGTCGCTTTGTCAATCGCTCTATTTATCCGCAACTCCAGTCAGCCCAACATCACACAAGTCGGTCGACTAGGAGAGAGCGAGCAATTCAGATCCGTTAAGCGCTACGCGGTGCAGCTGCATGAGCACATTCTTGCCCTGCGTATCGACGAAAACATCTATTTCGCAAACGCCGGGCAAATTGAAGAAAAGCTGCTGCGGCGCGTCGCCGGCCGCCAAGCCACCAAACACCTGTTACTGGTGTGCAATGCGGTAAACCATATCGATGCAACCGGCCTTGCAATGCTCTTGCGCGTCAATCAGAAACTTCAACGCTCCGGCGTCCAACTGCATTGCAGTGACATTAAAGGGCCATTAACCGCACAACTCGAAAAAACCGAATTACCTACGGTTCTCAGTGGCGAGATCTTTTTTACCGCCGACCAAGCTTTCAAAAGCCTGAGCGGCGAGCAGTGTGGCGCTTCATGTTGACCATTGACCGCTATCTAACAGCTCGTAGCCTTCGCGCCATCGCGCTGGTGGCGGCGGGGTTGACCAGCATGATGTTGTTGTTCGCCCTTTTCGACGAATTGGCGGAAGGGGCCGAGCGCTATGGCCTAGATGACGCGCTGAACTATCTATGGCGAACTTTGCCCCGACGTCTTGACGATTTACTTCTGTACAGTGTCTTTATCGGTTATCTGGCGGCCCTCGGACAACTCGCTGAACAGGGCGAACTGACTGCGTTGCGTGCCGCAGGGACATCACCCGCTCGCCTGATCGCAGGACTTATTCCGTCCTTATTGCTGTGCCTCGGCGTAAGCTTCACATTAAGCGAATACCTCGCACCGAAAGCTGAGCAGGCGGCAGAGGTGGCTAAACTGAATGCGCAATACGGGCGCGATGCTATGCAGCGCAAAGGCGGGTTTTGGATCAGGGACGATCGTCTGTACATGCACATTCAGACCATGACAGAGGATAACGGCGGCACGCTGTGGGGCGTGCGTCAGTATTGGCTGGATCCAAACCAAAAACTTGGACGCAGTTTGGTTGCCGAGTCTGCAAACTTTGACGCCAACAAACAGCAGTGGGTGTTGCACAACGTTAGCGAGGCGGTGGTTTCAGCGGAGGCGACCACCGTCAATAATTTCGCGCAATCCGTTTGGGCCAACGCTATGACGCCACAACTGCTGTCCAATCAAGCGTTTCTTGAACCAAAAAAAATGTCACTTCTGGGCCTCTTAGATCAGATAAATTTTTTACAGCAACAACACCTGCAGGCGACCCAATATCAGTTGGCTATGTGGTCGAGAATACTTAAGCCACTGAGCTATTTCGGTATGGCTTTGTTAGCTCTGGCTATTGTGCTGGGTCCCATGCGCGGAACCGGCTTGGGTCCGCGTTTGGCGCTGGGGATGCTCGTAGGCCTGATATTCAAATACCTGCAGGATCTATTTGCGCCCATGGCAGTGGTGTTCGCCCTCCCCGCTGCGCTGGCGGTAGCGGTGCCGATCTGCGCTTACGCGGTATGTGGCTGGCTGCTCATTCGTCGTTACGCGTGAGCTCGTCGACCAAGTCCGCAACTCGCATCTCGCCTTCACGAGTCTGACCGCCAATAGCCATAAACTTACCCATGGCCTGTTGCGCCTCGTCGGTACGTAACAACCGCGCGAACAGATAGGCCTCTTCCGACAGACCTTGACCCAACGGCAGCTCTGCGGCGTTAACAGACGCTTTTGCCAAACGCACTGCAGGTCGCGGGAAACGCGCGATGCGCTGAGCCAGATTATTAACCGCGCCATCAATCTCCGAAGCCGGGTAAATCCGGTTCAGATAACCCCAACGTTCGGCCGTTTCCGCGTCAAGGTCTTCACCACCGAGAATAATCTCCATGGCACGGCCTCGACCAACAAGCCGTGGCAGGCGTTGAGTGCCGCTGCCACCCGGCAAAATGCCCAGCGGCACCTCCATCTGATTGACGATGGTTTGGCCGGTTACTCCAAACCGCATATCCATACTCGCGACCAATTCACTACCGCCGCCACCCACCCGGCCTTCAATCTGCGCAATGGTCACCTTGTCCATGTTGCGCAGGCGCTCGCACATCAGGTGGAACGGGTTGAGTTCCGCACTGCGCTCGGCGTCGCCATCAATCGGAAATTGTAAAATCGCCTCAACATCAAAATGCGCCAGAAAAAAATCCGGATTCGCACTCTTAAACACCGCCACCGATAACTCTGGATCGTTTTGAATCTCCTCGATCACCTGCATGAGTTCTCGATACAGCGGCAGAGTAATAACGTTTATCGGTGGGTTGTCGATCGTTACCGTCGCAACACCGCCTGCGACCTGTGCGCTCAACAAAGCAAAATCAGTCCTCATAGTGATCCCTTCATAGTTTTTCTTTATTTGCGCCGTGCCCCTGCGCATACTCTAGCCATGAACGATACTACGATTTCCAGCCGCCAACGTGGCTACACTCTATTCCTGCTGGTCATAGTTTTTACCGCCAGTCATGTCGATCGGCAGATTGTGGCAATTTTGCAGGAGCCTATTAAGCAGGCCTTCCAAATCAGCGACACGCAACTTGGGCTGCTCACAGGTTTTATGTTCGCGCTGTTTTACGCCACATTGGGCATGCCTATGGCGATGTGGGCCGATCGCCATAATCGTCGTAACCTGATCGCATTCTCTATTTCCCTATGGAGCGCTATGACTGTTTTTTGCGGCCTAGCAGTGCAGTTCTGGCAACTGTTACTGGCTCGCATTGGCGTGGGTGTAGGCGAAGCGGGATCAAATCCACCCTCTCATTCGATCATCTCTGATCTATACAAACCCGAGGAACGCGCAACCGCTATGGCGATATTCGGCCTAGGCGTTAACTTTGGCATAATGCTCGGCTATTTAATCGGTGGCTGGGTTAATGAATGGATTGGCTGGCGCTGGGCATTTGTGGCTGCTGGCGTTCCGGGTTTGGTCATCGCGCTGATCGTGCGCATGACCATGGTTGAACCCCCAAGAGGCTACGCCGATGGTTTGGCAGAAAAGCCCATAGCTCCGCCTTTTTGGGCGGTGGTACGCTACATGCTGAACAGCCCAGCGACGCGACAGTTGGTCATCGCCAACAGCTTAATCTCCATGGCCGGCTATGCGGCGATTGCCTGGGCGCCGGTTTATTTTCAGCGTGTGCACGGCTTTACTACCGCGGAGTCCGGAACGTTTCTCGCGCTCGCTATTGGCGTTGGCGGCGGCCTTGGCACCTTCTTCGGCGGCTTCTTCGCAGATCGTTGGGCGCGCATTTCCGAGGGTTGGCGTGCGTGGATCGTATGTTTAACCACCGCTGTCTACTTACCGTCGGCAGTACTTTGCTACCTCACCGCTGATCCGGTTTGGGCGATCGTCTGGTTTATCGGCCCAGCGGCATTGGGTGGCGTGTATATCGGCACCAACTTCGCAATCTTACAATCCCTCGCACCCGTGGAAATGCGCGCGGTCATGGCTGCAATCAACCTGTTCATTCTTAATATCGTTGGGTTGGGCTTGGGGCCCGTGGGTGTCGGCTATATCAGCGACCTTGCAGCACCCGCATACGGGCTAGAAAGTATTCGCTATGGATTGCTCGCGACGCTGGTTGTAATGGCTTGGGGCGCTCTGCACCAAGCCAGAGTGGGCGTATTGTTGCATCGAACCCCTTCCAAAGCATTCAATTGATGGATCAGTTTTGGACGCTGCGCCGCAACTCCCCCATCGGCCCGCCAGTTCGGCAGACGCCTAGCCTACCTCACTTATATCGCTGATGATTTTACCTACAAGGCCATATTCCACGGACTCTTCGGCGCTCATCCAATAATCTCGCTGGGTATCCTCACCGACGCGATCAATACTCTGACCGGTGCGCTCGGCGATGATGCCGTTAATGCGTTCTCGTGTTTTGAGGATCTCTCGAGCATGAATCTCTATGTCGGCAGCGTCACCACCGAAACCACCACTGGGCTGATGAATTAAAAAGCGCGTATTCGGCAATGCAAACCGATTGTCTTTATCCGCTGCTAGATAGATGTGTGTTGCAATACTGCCCACCCAGCCTGTTCCGATAATCCTTACCTCGGGCTTGATATACCGTACAAGGTCAAAAATCGTGTCTCCTGACTCTACATGGCCACCGGGCGAGCCGATGTAGAGTGTGATCGGGTCATCCGACTCGAACGCTAAAGCCAATAGCTTTTCTGCCATCCGACGGGCAACGTCTTGGTTGATCTCTCCAAACAGCGTCAAGGTACGGTTCTGCAACAGTACGTGCTCGAGCCGATTAAAGTTTTTTGCTGCGTCGGCGATCGATTGATCGTCCTGCTCTGCGTCTGACCGCTGCATAGCTTCACTCCATTTTTGTACCGAACCGCACCGGTAACATTACTTTTATAATCTCAAAGCTGTGATCCAGCGTCGTCGGTAGAGATTGCCCACCTGATCGTGTAGCGTGAGGTGCTTATCCTATGGACGAAGGGGGAAATTTCAATGCCATTGGCCACCGAATACCAAGCAATGTTTGAACAACTCGCAGCCGCGGGCCCGACACCCAGTGTCCGTGATCTCCCTGTAGCGGATGGACGCGCGCTGTATCGAGCGGCTCGCGCCGTGAATCCGGATCTGCCTATTCACAACATCAGCGACGCCTCACTGCCCGGCCCTGGCGGTGATATTGCTCTGCGAATCTACCAACCCAGTGGCGATGGACCTTTTGGTATTTTGGTATATTTTCATGGTGGCGGATGGGTGATCGGAGATCTCGACACCGCGGACGCGGTTTGTCGCGAAATCGCTACCCTAGCGGATTTAGTGGTGGTCTCTGTTGATTACCGGCTGGCCCCAGAACATCTTTTTCCCGCCGCAGTTGAAGACAGCTACGCCGCTCTAAAGTGGGTACAGGACAATGTCCGGGCTTTGCATGGCAATGGCAAAATCGGGGTGTGCGGAGAGAGCGCTGGCGGCAATCTAGCTGCGGTGGTTGCTCAGCAAAACCGCGACAACGAAGGCCCTCCTATTGCATTTCAATGTCTGCTTTACCCCGTTACAGACGCCGAAATGGGTCGCCCGTCTTACCGCGAAAACAGCAGTGGCTATTTGCTTGAAACAGCAACAATGGAATGGTTTTGGGACACCTACTGTCCGAACCCAGAACAACGGCTTACATCGGACGCCAGCCCGCTTCGGGCGTCAAACTTAGAGCGCCTGCCACCCGCCCTGGTGGTTACAGCTGAATTTGATCCATTGCGCGATGAAGGCAATGCCTACGCACAAGCTCTTCAAGCCGCAGGGAACGATGCCCAACTGATATGCTGCGATGGCCTAGTCCACGACTTCTTCAGCACTGCGGCGGTTTTCGCTTGTTCAAGAGAGCCTTTCGAGCAAACCATCGCGGTACTGCGCGAGCATTTAAATTCCTAGAACAACACAAGAACGTTTAGGCTAGCGCCGCGTCATTGGAGAATTTCTCATGCTTTTTGTGATCATTGCTAAAGACCATCCCGACAGCACCGAGCTGCGAGTAAATACCCGCCCGAATCACCTCGAATATCTGGACAGTCACGATGTGCGTTTTGCCGGACCTATGCTAAGCGACGATGCAGACCAACCCATTGGCTCTATCGTGGTTATCGATGCAGAAGATCTGTCCGCAGCGCGAAACTTCGCGGCAAGCGATCCATATACCACCGCCGGTCTGTTTGCTGAGGTCAACGTGCACCCCTTTAAACAAGTTATACCGGAGCAAAAACTATGAACACCGCAATTGTCAGTGGCGTCGGACCACTTGAGGGACTCGGCGCACAATTATGCGTACGGTTCGCCAAAGAAGGCCTGCACGTGTTGGTGGCCGGTCGCACCGACCATAAGCTTGAGGCCGTAGTGGCAGAGATTAAGGCGCGAGGCGGCAGTGCCGAGTGGGTCGTCGCCGACGCAACAGACGAGACCGCAACGCAGGACTTGTTCGCTCGCGCCGGTGACCAGTTGGAATTAGCCATCTACAACACCGGTAACAATACACCCGGCCGCATCATTGATATGAGTTCCGATTTCTTCGCCAACAGCTGGCGCGTGTGTTGCTTCGGCGGCTTCTTATTTGGCCGCGAGGCCATAAAACGGTTCGCTGCACAAAAGACCGGCGGCACCCTTCTGTTTACCGGTGCCAGCGCTTCACTGCGCGGCCGCGCCAATTTCGGCGCCTTTAATTCATCTAAAGCGGGGCTAAGAACCTTGGCTCAAGCGATGGCCAAAGAATACGCCGAGGACGGCGTGCACGTTGGTCACGTCGTCGTCGACGGGCCCATTGCCGGAGAAAAAATAAAACGCGGACTGCCGGAGTACGCACAAAAACTCGGGGAGGACGGCATGATTAACATCGACGGTATCGTCGATGGTTTTGTATACCTCTACCGCCAGCCGGCGCAGGCCTGGACGTTTGAACTGGACGTTCGCACGTCAAAAGAGAAGTGGTAAACCGCCGCCACCACAGCGGCGGTTTCGAACCAAGCGAACCTGGGCGCGCTAATCGACTCGAGCGTTAGCGTAACCGGACAGTACTACTACCCCATCCTGATTAGTGGTCTCTACGCTCAAGGTCACAATGCCGTCAGTCACATCATCCACCGTCGCGGTCGAATTGAGCGTGTCCCCCGGCCATACCTGACTGGTAAAACGAACCCCGTATTTTGTAACGCGGCCATCGCCGACGTAATTCGTAATCATACGACCCGTCATACCCATGGTCAGCATGCCGTGAGCAAATACCGATGGATAACCCGCTATTTCTTTGGTGAATTTTTCATCGGTATGCACAGGGTTGTAGTCCCCAGACGAGCCTGCATACATAACAATCTGCGTGCGTTTTAAATCTTCGACCAAACACTCGGTGTAGGTGTCGCCCACATTAAGATCTTTTGCTGCTAAAGCCATGATAACCCCCTATTGATCTACCGGACGTTCGGTGCGAACCCCGACGCCACGCGCAGTGATAACCAACTCACCGTTTTGATCACGGTATTCGGTGATCGTTTCCGAGAACACCAATTTGCCCGAACGTTTACCTTCCTTTTCCCAAGTTTTGCCTGGTTTTACTTCGGCCGTAAGCACATCGCCGGGGCCAATGTGTCGGTGGTATTCAAAATGCTGCTCGGCATGCAGTCCACCGCCGCCGCCACCGCCGCCGCCACCGCTGGCTTCGCGCTTGATGCCCGTGGCTTCTTTACCCGACCCAAACCAGTCTTCGCCAGTTTTCGGACGCAGAAAATAATCTGGATCGAACTGCGCACTCGACTGCGCGAACGTAGGCGGCGCGATTACTCGACCCGGTTCGGTCGTTGCCGCATAGTCCTCGTCATAATAGATCTGATTCTCATCTGCGATGGAACGAGCAAACATCATGATATGACTGCCTTCCACCGGAAACTTGTTCACTGCCATGAGTGCCCCCTTCCTGTTGATTGAACACTGAGTATTAACGCGAGTGAGCGATTAAATCAATATACCAAAGCATTTTCGAACGCTTATTTACCCTTAAATTCAGGCGTTCGTTTTTCTAAAAACGCGCTAATACCTTCCTGCTTATCCTCCGTTTGCACAAGCGCGCCTTGCGCGTATTTCTCAAACATCAGCGCACCCGCCAAACTGGCTTCCATGCCGAAGTGGACCATGGCTTTCATGGTGCGTGGCACAAAGGGCGCAAACGACGCCAGATGCTCAGCCATGCGCTGGGCTTCAGCCAGCAACTCCGAGGCGTCCACCATACGGGTGATTAAGCCGATCTGCAGTGCCCGCTCTGCATCTATCGCTTCGCCCATTAACATCATTTCCATCCCCCAGCCACGGCCTACGATCCGAGGCAGCCGCGCTGTGGCTCCGCCACCGGGAATAATGCCCAGTTTGCCTTCTGGGGTGGCGAATCGAGAACCGGGAGAGGCGATCCGCAAATCGCAACCCAAAGCCACCTCCAGGCCTCCGCCCATGCATATACCGTCTATAGCCGCGATGGTCGGCTTCGGTGTCCGCTCAAGTTTTTCCGCCAGGCCCTGAACTATTGGCTCCAGCGCCTTTCGAAAATCGCGGTCAACGACTTCACCGAGATCGGATCCAGCGGCGAACGCTTTACCACCGGCCCCGGTAATGGTTATCACCCGCACCTCATCATCCGCTGCAGCCGCATCCACGGCAGTGTGCAGATCTTCGAGGGTTGCCAAAGAAATGGCGTTGTGTTTTTCCGGGCGGTTGATGGTGACGAGGGCCATCGGCCCCGCAACCGAATATAGGACGTTATCTAAACCAAGCGTATTTTGCATCGATGTGCCTTGCTTCTTGTGAGTCGGTATCGTTGATGAAATGCAGCAATGGTGCAAGCTTACGGGCGGGGCCAAACGGCCACTTTTCGCGGACAAAAAAAACCGCCGGTCTGGAGAGAAAACCGGCGGTTTAAGGAGGCTCTGCTGCTTGGTGGTCGAGCCCTTCGACCCAGAACCCCTAGGAGAAAACGTTTTTAAGCGCTCTACAAAGACTCGATGCTTACGACTATGCCTACTCGACGTTTCAAAAAAATTACTTCAAACCGTATTTTTGTGACAATTTGTATCAACCGGGATCAGCGCCACCTCCGGACGCCGAATCATTCGCGGCAAAAGACAGAGTAAACTGCGCTCCCGTTAGTTGAGTCACAGCTTGTGTATTTGACGCATTCTGGTTCATCGAGGTCGCCGCATCGCCGACGTCGATGGTCCAACCATGGGCCTGGCACAACTGATCTACAATCGCCAATCCAAGACCGCTGCCGCCGGTGGCCGCACTACGAGACCGGTCGAGACGGAAAAAAGGCTGGAAAATTTGTCCACGTTGATCCTCTGGTATTCCGGGGCCGTCATCAGACACCACAACTGAATTCGCGCGAACGGTCAAAAAGACCTGGCCGCCGTGCTTAATGCCATTGGCAATCAAATTAGTGAGCACACGACTGAATGCGTTGGGCGCGAGAATGACACGGTGATCTCGAGAGACCCTTATCTTAAGCGCAACATTTTGTTCAAAAGTGCTGAGAATATCCTCGACGAACGCCACCAACTCAAACTCCTGATCTTTTTCGCTGGTGCCCTTGGCAAAGCGCAGCGCATCACCGATCAACTCGTCCATGGTTTCTAAGTTATGTTCGAAACGTCGAATCAACTCCGCATCAATAGTTTCCGGCAACAGTGCGAGCGCTAACCGCATCCGCGTCAGCGGCGTACGTAAGTCGTGAGAAATTCCAGCCATGAGCGTCGTGCGATTCGCCAACAACACCGATATCTCAGAGGCCATGGTGTTAAAATTACGCGCCAGAGACACCAACTCACGGGGACCCGTTTCTGCCAGCGGCTCAATAGTCTCCAGCCCACGAAAACGTTCAGCCTGCTTCGCGATTTTGACCAACGGCCGGTTTACCCGTTGCACCACAAACAACGAGGTAAAGAAGACAATCGCAGCGCCCAGACCGACGATGATGATGGCTACGTACAACGGTTGCGTGTCACGACGATCCGGTGGAACGCCTATTTGCAGGCGATACTCGGCCATTGGCACTTCAACCCAAATGAGGTCATTACCCTCCAGCAGCACCATATCGATGCCCAAACGTTGTTGTAATTTCTGTTGCAGCAATACTATTTGGGTCTGCAGCCCTTCATAGATCGGTAGCTGCTGCAATGCGGAGCTGATGATCAAGTCATGATTTTGTGCCAGTTCGAGCTCGAAATAAGGGCGCGCGGCGGGCGGCAGTTCCACCCATGTTTGCGCAGACAAGACCAGTAACGCCGCTTCATCGTCCGCTGACCGTTCCGCAATGGGATCGATTACAAAGGCATATAAGGCGATGGTGGAAATCACCGCAATCAGCATTGAACTCACACCAAGGGTGAGGTTGGTGCGCGCGAGCAAAGATGCCGGCGCACGCAACGACAGCAGTTCAGTCATCCGGATTCGGGCAGAACATATAACCTTTGCCCCAGATGGTTTTGATTAACAGCGGATTCGCTGGGTCGGCTTCGAGCTTTGAGCGCAACCGTGTTACCCGTACATCGATTGAACGATCAAAGGGCGATCGCTCTGCCCCAGTGAGCAGGTCTAAAATCCGATCTCGATGCAGCACTTTATTTGGGTGCGACACCAGAATCGCCAATAAGTCGAACTCGCCAGAGGTCAGCGACACACCAACGCCGTTTTGGGTCAGCCGATGCGACGCCAAATCCAAACTGAAATCGCCAAATTGGACTTTTGCCGGCAACGATTCTTGGGGCACATCGCCGCGCCCACTGCGCCGCAGTACCGCACGTACCCTGGCCAATAATTCGCGGGGATTAAACGGCTTCGACAAGTAGTCATCGGCGCCTACTTCAAGCCCGACAATCCGGTCGACATCATCCCCCTGAGCAGAGACGATAATAATAGGAAGGTCTTCGCGCTTTTTTAGGCGCTGCGCGATGGATAATCCATGCTCTCCTGGAAGCATGAGATCCAGAATAAGCAGGTCAACCTGATGTTCATTGAGATAGGCATCCATACTGTCGCCACAGTCCACTGTTGCAACATCAAATCCCTGCTGCTGCAAATAGGCTTGGGTTAACTCTCTAAGCTCCGGATCGTCGTCGACGACCAAAAGATGAGCATGCTCGGCGTCCATGTTAGCGTTGCGGTGACTCAGAATCCGGCGCGCTGGCGCCAGCCTCTGAGGCGGTTACGGCAGCCGTAGGATCGGCAGCCGTGCTGCGACGCTGTTCAAACCCAGTGCCAAAGCGAATTTTAGTCCGCACCACACGTTGCGCTGGCGGCAATCCAGAGGAGGCGACAACCCCTGTGTTCCCCACCTCTGACTGGGGACCACCGTTAGCCGGCCTAATGGTAGTGTGACGCGTGACCTGGCGTCCTCGAGGAGTGATCTTGATGGTTTCGGTCTCGGTCACCAAACTGCCGTCAGGGCGACGCACGGTGCGCCCATAGCTTTGCTGCGCTGAAACTCGATTGAGGTCTAACTGCTGTTTCGACCCACCCCCGTCTTGTTTTTGCGCGCCACCCGACGAATCCGCAGTTTTTGCGGATTTCATTCGCGCTCGAATCTCAGACAACAGGAGCCGTCTTTGGGTCGGCGATAATGACGCCCAATTTCCGACCATGTTGGTAAGTTGAGCATCACTGTGGTCACGGTAGTTTATGTGCTGGTCCACACCTACTGACTCAGCAACTACGGCTTGCTCAGCGTGCACAGCGCAACCAAACGCCATCAGAAAAAGCCAAGTGATGATAGACCAGACGCAACGCAGAGAAGCGTTCAAGTCTCGCACCGCGTGCGTATTTATCGTGCTGTTAAACAAAAGCCTGCTACCTACGAACAAAAATGACGGCATCCATTGCGTAACCGCATTCTCAGAATGCTCTGTTACCTGCAAATTTCTTCCGAGTTTCATTTTGTATCAGGCGCAATAGCCCATGCAAGGAGGGATGTGCTCGATCCTCTGGAAACCCAGAGGATCGGCAACATAGGTTGTAACGGTTTGGATTAAGCGACTTCGAACAGTCCAGCAGCGCCTTGGCCACCACCGATACACATCGTAACCACACCATACTTCTGATTACGACGCTTGAGCTCGCGCAGAATCAAACCTGTCTGACGTGAACCTGTCATACCAAAGGGATGGCCAATCGCGATACTTCCACCCAGTACATTGTATTTTTCATTATCAATGTTCAGTGCGTCTCGGCAATACAAGCACTGCGAGGCGAAAGCTTCGTTTAGTTCCCAAAGATCGATGTCGTCAATGCTCAGTCCCGCGTTCTTCAACAAACGAGGAATCGCAAATACCGGCCCAATACCCATTTCATCAGGCTCACAACCTGCAATGGTAAACCCACGGTAGACGCCCAATGGGGTTAAACCAAGTGCTGCGGCTCGGTCTGCACTCATGAGCATGGTCATCGAAGCACCATCGGACAACTGCGACGCGTTACCAGCGGTCACCGAACCGTCATCTTCGAACGCTGGCGGCAACGATGCTAACCCTTCCAGTGTCGTATTAGCACGGTTACATTCGTCTTTATCGACCCATACCTCTTCGTGGCTTTCTTCGCCCGTTTCTTTGTTCACTTTGAGCATTGTCGCGTTCATGCCCACAATCTCTTCGGCGATCTTACCGGACTCAACCGCGGCGGCGTAACGCTGCTGACTCTGCAGTGCGTATTCATCCTGCATCTCCCGGGTTACTTGATATCGCCGTGCAACGACCTCCGCGGTATTACCCATCGCCATAAAGATATCTGGCTTTTCTTCGATCAGACGCTGATTTTGGGCCGCCTTGCCAGGCTCTTGTCGAGTACGCATTGAGATGGAGTCCACTCCACCTGCTATAGCCACTTCGGTCTGTCCTGATGCAATCTGATTCGCCGCAATCGCAATCGCCTGCAAACCAGATGAGCAAAACCGATTGATGCTGACCCCCGCCGCAGTAATCGGCAGCTTGGATAGGACCACAGCCAAACGTGCGATATTGCCGTCCTGCTCGCCTGCATGCGTTGCTGCGCCTACTACCACGTCCTCTACTTCATCCGCTCCAACATTCGGGTTACGGTCGAGTAATGAATCAATACAGTGCGCTAACATGTCGTCAGAGCGCGTTAAGTTAAAACTACCACGGAAGGCCTTTGTTAAACCTGTCCGAACACTATCGACGATTACAACGTCTCGCATAGTCACATCCTCTTTCTTTCAATTTACGACTGCATTTGTTTGCGAGGCTAAAGCGACGGCAGACAAACGGTGTCTTTGGAAGAGATGGCGACCCGTTTAGAAGTCTGTTTAGGTAACCACGATCTCATCCCCCAAGACCGGCAATAGTAACCACAAGCCAATGGCTCTGCCAGTCTCGGTTAATACCTACAAAACTCTCGTTAAAAGCTGAAACCGGGGATTCACCTTATCGCCCGGCGGCGTTAGCATCAGTACAGTGCCTGCGGGCGCGACTGAGTTTAAGCTAACACCGGGAGAACCGATGAACGACTTCTATACAATGACCATGGATAACATCCATGGCGAGCCAACTGCGTTTAGCAAATTTACCGATACCGCCTGTTTGGTGGTTAACGTCGCCAGCCGCTGAGGCCTTACTTCACAGTACGCCGGGTTGCGTACTCTGCAAGAAACTTACGCCGATCGCGGTTTCAGTGTTTTGGCTTTCCCATGTAACCAGTTTGGCGGCCAAGAGCCGGGCAGCAATGAAGACGTGTTCGCCTTCGCTGTCAATGAGTATCAGGCAAATTTCCCCATGTTCGCGAAAATCGAAGTCAATGGCTCCGGTGCCTGCGAGTTGTATCAGTGGCTGAAAGCCGCAAAACCGGACGAGGAAGGCGGCAGCGACATTCCTTGGAACTTTACTAAGTTCCTCATAAACAAGTCCGGCCAAGTAGTGGCGCGTTTCAGCCCGCAGACATCGCCGGAGGAACTCAACGACGCCATTGAAGCTTTGTTATAAACACCGCACCCAGGTAAGAGAGCTGACGCAGTGAACAACGTAATAGTAGATGGATTGTGTTTCGGCGAAGGCCCCAGGTGGCGCGATGGCCACCTGTGGATGTCGGACATGCATGACCAAAAGGTACTCAAGGTTGCGCCATCGGGAGACATTGAGGTAGCGGTACAACTTGCTGATGACCAACCGTCAGGTCTGGGATGGCTACCCAACGGTGACTTATTAATCGTCGCCATGTCGAGTCGCAGGCTGTTGCGTTTTGATGGCACCGAAATCAGCGTCCACGCGGACTTGAGCGAACTCGCCAGCGGACTCTGCAACGATATGGTGGTGGACAAGTTGGGGCGAGCCTACGTTGGCAATTTTGGCTTCGATCTGCATAACGGCGCGGCCCAACGCAACGCCGAACTGATCTTAGTCGAGCCCGACGGCACGGCGCGCTGCGTGGACGATGAAGTGCTATTCCCCAACGGCACAGTGATCACTCCGGATGACGCCACGCTCATCGTCGCTGAGACTTTCGCCGGTCGGCTCACCGCTTTCGACGTGGACAGCCAGGGCGATCTGAGCAATCGCAGAGTCTGGGCACAACTACCCGACGGAGCGGTACCCGACGGCATATGCCTCGATGCCGCCGGCGGCATTTGGAGCGCATCGCCCAGCACCAATAACTGCGTTCGTCAGATCGAGGGCGGCGAGGTCACCCACGAAATCAAACTCGAGCGCGGCGCGTTTGCCTGCATGATCGGCGACGATCGGCTGTATGTTTTAACATCGACAACTTCCCAACCCGCCCAATGCAAAGCCAATCGCGATGCAAGGGTTGAAGTTTATCCAGCGCCCTTCCCCGCAGCTGGACGCCCGTAAACCACACCAGAAGACCACTATGAGCACTATTTTCGAGAACTACACATCGCCCTGGCTCAATGACGAGCTCAGTTTACTCAGAGATGCCGCGGCAAAGTTCTTCACTACAGAACTGGCACCACAAAACGATCGCTGGATCGAGCAGGGTCAGGTCGATCGCGACGCTTGGACCAAGGCCGGTGCCGCAGGTTTTCTGTGCGCAGAAATACCTACTCAGTACGGGGGTGGTGGCGGCGACTACCGCCACGAAACTGTAATCATGGAAGAACAAATTCGAGCGGGTATAAATGGCCTGGGCAGTCAAGTTCACAGCCAAATTGTGGCACCCTATTTCATGCACTACGGTACCGAAGAGCAAAAGCAACGCTGGCTGCCAAAAATGGCCAGCGGCGAGATGATCGGTGCAATCGCAATGACGGAACCCAATACGGGTTCAGACCTGCAGAATATTCGCACCACAGCAATTCGCGAGGGTGACCAGTACGTCATCAATGGCTCTAAAACCTATATCAGCAACGGTCAGCTATGCGACTTGGTGATTGTGGTCGCAAAAACCGACCCGGGGAAAGGTGCTAAAGGCATTTCTCTGCTCGTGGTCGAAACCGACACCCCAGGTTTTAAACGCGGCCGTAATCTAAAAAAGATGGGGCAAGAAGCCGCCGATACATCGGAGATGTTTTTCAGCGATTGCAGAGTGCCAGCGGACAATAGACTCGGCGAGGCCGAAGGCGCTGGCTTCATTCAATTAATGACTCAATTACCTCAGGAACGTTTGAATATCGCGCAGGCGGCAGTGGTGGACATGGAACGAGCGCTGGCAATGACCATCGATTTTGTTAAAGAGCGGCAAGCCTTTGGCCAGCGCGTGCTGGACTTCCAAAACACCAAATTCAAGCTTGCGGAGTGCAAAACTGAGGCGCTGATCGCGAGAACATTCGTGGATCAATGTGTGGTCAAGCACTTAGCTGGCGAATTAGATGCGGCTACCGCATCAATGGCCAAGTACTGGACCACCGACAAACAGAACCAAATTATCGACATCTGCCTTCAACTGCACGGCGGTGCCGGCTATATGGATGAATACCCGATTTCACGCATGTATCGTGATGCACGGGTGCAGACGATTTACGGTGGCACCAACGAAATTATGAAAGAACTGATCAGCCGTACGCTCTGATCTTATGTTCCGAAGCTTTTTGCACTACGAGGCTCGCTCTATGATTTGCCAACTGACAACGACCGCTCGCGACCATGCCAAGCTCCTGGCCCTCTGTGCACTGTGTTTGGCACCACTATCTGCACACGCCGATTGGCTGCTGGTCAATGAGGACTCGCAATTCAACTTTATCTCAGTTAAAGCGGCGCATATCGCCGAACAACACAGTTTCGAAAACCTCAGCGGTTCTGTAAAAGCAGATGGCAGCGCCCACCTGGCCATAGATCTTGCCAGTGTAAACACGGCTATCGATATCCGCGATCAGCGCATGCGCGACTTGCTTTTTAACGTTGCGGATTTTCCAAACGCTGACTTCACTACCAACATCGACGTTGGCGCTGCCACTGCATTGGAGGTGGGGGAACGAGCAGAATTATCGGTTAACGGCAAACTGCGAGTGCAGGACATTTCGGCGGACATTAATGCGGAGGTGACTGCTGTAAAGCTTGCCGACCATCGTGTATTGATTACGACAACCAAGCCGATACTTTTAAATGCTTCGCCGCTGGGACTTGCGGATGGGGTCGAGCGATTGCGCGCGATCGCCAACTTACCTGGCATTAGTCTCGCGGTTCCTGTGACTTTTCAGTTGCTGTTCGAAAAGACCCTATAGTACGACCACTGCCGCCTCCCCATGCGGATCTATTGGGCTTTTTATTGGCCCCTAGCGCTTACAGCTGTCGGCGCGGTCTTGTCGGTGCAATTTCAAAACGCCACCCTCGCGCGCTACCCCGAGGCGGTCACGGAACTTGCTATCTTGGCTCTGTCACTTGGGGTATTCAGTTTCTTCAACGCCAGTCAGCAATTCATTGCCCAATTGTCCAACGTCTACGCGCGCAGCCGGCAGGGCAGCCGTCGCGCCTGGCGGTTTGTGGCCGTCACAAGTTGTGTGATCACCGCACCATTGTTTTTGCTTGCCACCACGCCAACCGGCGCATGGCTGATCGAGTTAATTTTCAGCATCGATCCTTCAGTGGTGAATCGAGTCAGGGAATATCTACTCTTACTGTGCCCGCTGATCTTCTTAAATGGTCAACGCCACTACTTTACCGGGCTACTTGCTCAAGCGCGCTTAACGGGCTGGATAACCGCGTTTAATTTTGTTTATCTCGGCACCGTTATCACTGCCTTGCTGAGCGGCTTGGCATTGGGAGCGCCCGCGGTCTGGGTCGTTGTAGGTTCGGAAACTTTCGCGGTTTGCCTATTAATTGCGCTGTTAATATTCGCCTACCGCCGTTTCTACACCCTGCCTGAAACCCCGGAGCACGCTGATGTCCGATATCGGGAGCTGGTCAAATTCTTCGTTCCTGTTTCTACAACCGGTGTTATGTTTGCATTGTCACGACCCATTTTATTTGCCTTTGTTGCGCGGATGCCTGACGGCCTGCTGGCCATTGCCGCCCTACGCGTCGCCTTCGATTTCAGCATGATTTTTCAACAGGCGGCGAATCAGTTCCGTCATTTCTTCATTACCTTCGGCTTTACCGATCTTAAAAATAAAGTTCGTTTTATGGTCGCGGTAGCCAGCGGTCTGACCGGTTGCATGTTGCTGTTCAGCCTGACCGACCTCGCGGATTTGATCTGGAATACATCCATGGGGCTGTCCACCGAACTCACAGACCTCGCCATCGACGTCACCTTAATCATGTGTCTCATGCCAGCGATCATTATCTATCGGAATTACTATCACGGCCGCTTAATGACAGAACGCAAGACCAGTGGCATGGCCTACGCCAGCATAATTCGCGTTATCGGCATCTATGCCGCTGCGCAAACCCTGTTTTATCTGCAATGGTTGAACCACATAACCGCCGCCTTCGTGCTGATTCTCGGCTTTGTCATTGAAGCGTACTTTGCGCGCCGCGCCGCGCATCTGGTTGACACCGGATCATGAGTAAACAACGCGGCTTTAGTTAACGCCGATACCTAGCGGTGCCTTATACTGTTGAGGACACAGCACAGCGCACGGAATCTTGGATTTATGCACGGCCCAACCTCGCACAGTTATTTTTCACAACGCCTCCGTCTTCACTATGTCGATTGGGGTAACCCCGACGCACCCCCCATGATATTGATACACGGCGGCCGCGATCATTGCCGAAACTGGGACTGGGTCGCTGAACAATTTCGCGACGACTATCACATCATCGCCCCGGATCTGCGCGGCCACGGTGACAGCCAATGGATGGTCGGCGGTGCCTATAGCCACATCGACTATGTTTACGACATCGCGCAACTGCTGCTACAGAAGCAGATGTCACCGGTAACCATTATTGGCCACTCCCTCGGCGGCTCAATCTCTCTGCTGTACACCGCGCTGCACCCAGACAACGTCAAAAAATTAGTCGCGATCGAGGGCATGGGGCCCCCTCCGTCGATGATCGCAGATCGCATCAATCAGCCAGCCGAGAAACGGCTGCATAACTGGTTTTCAGATCTGCGCAAATCGTCCGGTCGCATCGTCAAACGCTATCCAACATTGGAAGACGCGTTCCAACGGATGCAAACAGAGAACCCACACCTTTCTGAAGAGCAGGCTCGACATTTAACAATTCACGGGAGCAATCAGAATGAAGACGGCACCTTTAGCTGGAAATTCGACAATTACGTACGCAACTTCTCACCCATCGGTGTTCCGTTCAACGAAACCTCCGAGCTTTATGCAAATATAACTTGCCCCACGTTATTGGTTCGCGGGTTGGAATCTTGGGCGTCAGACCCAGTCGCCGACGGCCGTACCAAAGTCTTCAACTGCCCAGTTGAAGTGGTCGCTTTTGCCAATGCAGGGCACTGGGTACATCACGATCAGCTCGATAGCTTTGTCGAACGAGTTAAGGACTTCCTCGCAGATGGCTAACACCGCACCATGACCGAGCGCGCCCAACGCCTGCACGCTTCCCACTGGCAAGGGGTATTTTATCTCACGGGCGGCGGCAGCCCACTGCTCAGCGATCTGCTGACTATTCCAGGCGCTTCTAATACGGTGCTGGAGGCCAGCGTACCCTATGCAGCACAAGCCCTATCGGAGCTGCTTGGCGGCACTCCGGAGCAGGCGGCATCTGCAACAACCTGCCGCGCCTTATCGATGCGCGCTTATCACAGAGCCCGCGATCTCGGCGCCGTCCACGCTTTCGGCATGGGGGTATCTGCCAGTCTGTCGAGCAACGTGCAGAAAAAGGGGCGAACTCGTGCCCACTGGGCGATACAAACCGATACAAAAAGCACCAGCTTTAGCTTGTATCTAGACAATGCAGATCCACGCGCCGAGCAAGAACAGCAACTTAATCAGGCGATCTGGACGACCATTGAACTGAGCTTATTGGGTAACGGGCAACAGCGAGCGCCGAGCCAGCTTAACGCTCGCGAATACACGGCAGCCGCGTCATGGCTGCCGTTGCTTGCTGCGGCGCCTTATGCAACCTGCACGCAGCAACACGACGCTAGGTTACTGCTGCCGGGTTCATTCAATCCAGTCCACACCGGCCATCGAGAAATGTTGGCGGTAGCGGAGCGAATAACGGGGCTACATGGCGCCTTTGAGATGACTCTACGCAACGCGGACAAACCGGACTTAGACTATCTCACCGCACACGAACGCCTCGCAGCACTCGAGCAGACACCTGTATGGCTCACAAATCTGAGCAACTTCGAGGAAAAAGCCCGGCGCTTTCCAAATGCGATATTTGTCCTGGGTACAGACACTCTGAGCCGCATTGCAGAGCCCAGATTTTACGCCAACGATGCCACACGCATGCAGCTCGCCATCAGTAATCTGGCCAAGCACGGTGCGCGCTTTTTGGTGTTCGGTCGCAGCCAAGAGCAGAACTTCGTCGAATTATCCGATCTGGCACTGCCTGCAGAACTCGCGGCCTTGTGCCAAGCCGTACCTAGCGAACAATTCAGAAACGATACGTCCTCTTCCAGCATTCGCGCGCGGCAACTCCGCGATCTGTAAAGCAATGCCGGGCTGTTACTGATACGCAGGATTGGGCACGATCTTCTTCCACTTGCCTTTGCGAAAACGCCAGATCAGCAATGTCCCTTTCAGCACATAATCACCTACCAGCGCGGCGTAGACCCAGAACACCGACAGCTTCAAATACACCGCCAAGGCAGCGAGCCCACAACGCATCACCAGCAAGCCTAAAACTGTGGCGATTAAAGGAAAGCGCGTATCGCCCGCACCCCGCAGCGCCCCGCCGATGGCAAACTCCACAGCCAGTAAGGGCATCATTGCACCCAGCAGATATATGAATTGAACCGTATACTCGATGGTCTTAGCGTCGTCGCCGATGAAATAACCCGCAAGCTGTCTGGCAAACACCACGATTAAGAACCCAAGCGAGCCCATAGACGCTACCGCTAACCAAAGCGAGCGCCAGCCACTGCGACTGGCTGCATTCGGGTCCTTCGCCCCCAAATGCTGACCCACTAAAGTAGATCCGGCGATGGAAAAACCGAATCCAACCGTCATGCACACCGCAAGAATATTGACGCCAATGTTGTAGGCCGCGAACGCCTCGGTGCCGTAGGCATTACCGATAAGCATAAGAAAGATAAAAAACCCGAGCTGAAAGACACCTTGCTCCAATGCGGCGGGGTAACCGATGTCCAGCAAAGCACGCAACCGTGCGCGTCGCCACCATCCACTGGAGACATGGCGCACGCGGAACTTTTGCCGAACCCACAACACCAACAACACTCCAGAACCCACACTGAAAGAGATGCCCGCAGCAATCGCCGCGCCTGCGACGCCCATTGCCGGCAAACCCCAATAACCGAAAATGAAGACATACAACAAAGGCAGATTGAGAAGATTCACACCACCGCTGATCCACAACGGCGACCACGCGTCTCCCGATGCCCTGAGCGCGGCACTTAGAACAAACATTGCTGCAAAAGCTAGATTAAAGATCGACAGCCAACGAATATTTTGTGCAGCCAGTTCCAAGGTAATTGGATCCAGGCCAAACACCGACGCTACCGGCGACGCGAGGAAAAAACCAAAAAAAGCAATCGCAAAGGAAAACGCCGCCGCCAACACCAGTGACGCCATCGTCACGCGACTGGCCTCATCGTAGTCGCCCGCGCCCCAGGACCGTGCTACAAGCGCAGTTGTGCCGGCGCTGATCGCCATCAAAATAGCCTGCATGGCAAAGAAGATCCTTTGCCCTGCACCTAAGGCGGCTAAGGCCTGAGGGCCTAACTCGCCGACGAATTTGGTTTGCACCATGCCGACAATGGTGTAACTGAGATTGCCGAGGATCGACGGCAAAGCGAGTTGCCAAATAGACGGTCGGGCCATCGCTGACGCGTCTATTGGAAAATCGGTCGGCGCCTCAGGGCTTTTTTGGACCTGTTGTTGTTCTTGTGAATTCACCGCATTGCCAACCGGAGAGCGGCGGCTAGTTTACTACTAACCCTCGGTGCTGTCGGCATGAAGATCTATTCAATACAACACCAGCTGTTGCTTCGCAGCCGAGGAGTCCGGACAATATCCATCGTTTTTAGGGGGACAATATGGATCTAGGAAAGTTAGGGGTTTGGTATTTCTTTGACGGCATCAGTACCGATCAGGCTACTGCAGCTGCACAACGGATCGAGGCATTAGGTTACGGCACCCTTTGGCTGCCAGAAACAGTGGGCAAGGATCCCCTTACCACTGCAAGTTGGTTTTTAGCCAACACCAAAACTCTAAATCTCGCGACCGGCATAGTTAACATCTACAACCGCGAACCCGGCGTTATGCTGGCCGCACAGCGAACGCTCGCCGAGCAATCCGCAGGCCGCTTTGTGCTTGCTATGGGCGTGTCCCACAAACCTCTGGTCGAGGGCGTACGCGGACTCGAATACGGCCCGCCAGTCGCTACCATGCGAAGTTATCTGGAGAAAATGAGCGCCTCTATCTACAACGGACCGGCACCTGCCGAGACACCGATCACTTTAATCGCTGCTCTGGGACCCAAGATGCTTGAGCTTGCGAGAGAGCAGACCGATGGCGCGCACCCCTATTTCACATCGCCCGAGCACACCGCTATGGCACGAGGCATCCTCGGAAAAGGACCAAGGTTGTGCGTAGAGCAAAAAGTAATACTTGAAACCGACGCTGGCAAAGCGCGAGAGCTAGCCCGACCGGTTGCCAAAATCTACCAACGATTGCCAAACTACCGCAATAACTGGTTGCGTATGGGAATGACCGAACAGGACATCGACGATCTCAGTGATCGGTTCATCGACGCGACGTTTGCTTGGGGCAACGCGGACGCAATCAAAACACGGGTGCAAGAGCATATCGACGCGGGTGCCGATCATGTGTGCATACAGCCGGTGAATCCAAACGGCCAGTTCGGTGAACTACACTGGGAGTGTTTAGAGGCAATCACAAGCTGAGACCCCAAACTGTTTGGTCGGGCGACCTGCGCCCGACCTCCGCACTAGAGCCTTACCGGAGCAGATTGGTGGTGCGCGACAGCGCCTGCTCCGCGCCGTAAACAAGCTCATCGAAAATCTCTTTGGCCGGTCTGACCGCCTTAATCATGCCGATGCCCTGTCCTGCAAATCCTGGATTGACGTCGCCGCGACCGTCACGATTCGCGGCGGCCATGACGGGCCCAGACACCATGCCCTGATAGGGCATAGGCAGCGGCTCGACATCTTCGCGCAACCAGTGCTCGGTCCACTTTGAGCGAATTATTCGCGCGGGTTTGCCGGTAACCGTGCGCGATACAGAAGTCCCTTCTTCGGTGGAATCTACAATCGCTTGCTTCTGGAAATCAAAGATATTTGCTTCTTCCGACGCTAAAAACGCCGAACCTACCCAGACCCCCTCGGCCCCGAGCATGAGCGCAGCCGCAACGCCACGACCGTCGCTGATGCCACCTGCGCCAAGCACCGGCGTGTCGCCAACCGCGTCAACAACCTGAGGAATCAGCGCCATGGTACCAACAGGTGAATTATGCCCACCACCGTCGTGACCCTGCGCCACAATGATATCCAATCCGGAAGACTTAACCTGAATGGCATGGCGCACAGCTCCAACCACTGCCATGACCTTGGTGCCATTGGCGCGCAGCTCAGTCATCCACGGCCCGGGATTACCTAGTCCCGAGGCGTACACAGGTACACGCTCCTGAATTATGACTTCCATCTGCGCTTCGAAAAATTCGGCTGTGAACAACGGCGGGCCGTCTTGTTCTTGTTTTTGCGCCGGGTCTATCTCCACCGGATCGAGGCCTTCCTTGGCCATAAATTCAGCGGCAAAATCTTTGCGTTCCGGCAGCAAGTCGGCGGGTGTCGGCCCCTCCATGTCGTCGTAGTTGGCGCGTCGTACGGACGCGGGCAACAACGTATCAACACCGAACGGCCGATCTGTAAGTTCGCGGGTTTCGCGAATCCACTGGCGCAACTGGTTGGGACCGCAGGCCGCCGCACCGAGAACCCCGAGACCACCGGCGTTGGACACCGCGGCCGCCAAAGCTGGACAACTCGCACCACCCATACCCGCCAACACAATAGGTTTTTCGATTTCTAAGATTTCGCAGACGCGACTATTTAGGTTCATAACGTTTCTCCATATACCCCAAAACCACTACGCAAATACAATAACGGCGAAGCATCCCCGTTGACTAGGCTAAAGTCTTTGACTTCGCCAACGGCTATGGTGTGGTCCCCTGCTTCGTGCTCCTCGTATAAATGACAATCCACATAGGCAAGACCGCCACTTATGATCGGGGCGCCAGTCAGGCCGCTACGCCAATCTATACCGGCAAATTTATCGACGCTAGTTTGCGCCATGGCCCGACAAATCGATAATTGATCCGCGGCCAAAATGTTTATGCAAAATGCACCCGCTGCGCGAATCCGTGGCCAGCTGGTTGACGACTTCGCCGGACACACTGCAATCAACGGCGGATCGAGCGACAGCGACACAAAGGATTGGGCGGCGAAACCCACCGGTGCGCCGTCATCAAGGCCGGTAACAATCGTTACCCCAGTACAAAAGTTTCCCACGGCCTGTCGGAAATCGGCACTATTGAACTCCGTGGCCGTGGACTCTGTCATCGTACATTCCCTTCTTGCTCGTTACGCACTATAACTCAGATCGCCCAAACTCAGGATCTCTGGTCAGCCGGACCAACTCAGCCGCGCCTTGCATTTTTAAACCACAGTCGCAGTATGGTTAGCAAGCAAGCACAGTCGAGTAAGCGTTATGGAAATGATTATCCTACTTATCGTCGTCGCGGTACTGGCCTTTTGGGTCGTATCTATCTACAACAGATTAGTCGCGCTGAAAAACCGCCACGAAAACGGTTTTTCACAAATCGAGGTCCAGCTAAAACGGCGTTACGACCTAATCCCAAACTTGGTAGAAACAGCCAAAGCCTATATGGCCCACGAACGTGAAACGCTGGAGGCGGTGATCGCTGCGCGGAATCAGGCCATGGCGGGCTTAGAAGCGGCTGCCGGCAATCCTGGCGACGGCGGCGCCATGAGAGAATTAGCCGGCGCCGAGGGTGTGCTCGCCAATGCCATGGGGCGCCTAAACGTCGTAATGGAGGCTTACCCTGACCTAAAAGCTAACACCAACATGATGCAGTTAACGGAAGAACTGACCACCACCGAAAACAAGGTGGCCTTTTCACGCCAAGCCTTTAACGACCAGATTACCGAGTACAATACCTACCGCGCTTCGTTTCCACCGATATTATTTGCCAGTTTATTCGGTCATCCGACCGACGCCGAACTTTTGGAATTCGAGGACTCCGCAGCAATCCAAGCCGCGCCGAAGGTATCGTTTTAACCCTGCATGAACTTTTTTCAAGCTCAAGAACAAGCTCGTAGCAAAACCCGGCTGCTGACCTTGTTATTTTTCGCGGCCGTGGTGTCTTTAGTGATACTCACCAATCTGCTGGCGGCGATGGCCATGGGGATCGGTCTTGGTCCCGAGATGTTAGCGGCACAACCCCCTGAGACATGGCTGTTTATCAGTTGCGGCGTGGTCGGTGTCATAACGGTGGCCAGCCTATTCAAATTTCTGACACTCCGCGGCGGCGGCAGAGTTATTGCGGAATCTCTCGGTGGCTTACCTATTCACCAAAACACCCAAATTCCGCAGCAACGGCAACTGCTGAATGTGGTTGAGGAAATGGCCATTGCCGCAGGTCTACCAGTGCCGCCCGTTTACCTGATTCCAGAGCCCAGCATCAACGCCTTTGCCGCAGGCTACAGCCAAGACGACGCCGTCATAGGCATCAACCAGGGCACGCTGGACTTGCTCAACCGCGAGGAACTGCAGGGCGTTGTTGCCCACGAATTCAGTCACATTCTCAACGGCGATATGCGCATCAATATTCGTATCATCGCGTTACTCAGCGGCATTCTTTTTATTGGCATGATTGGCTACGGGATGTTGCGCGGTTCCGCTTTCAGCCGCAGCAAGGATCGAGGTCAGCAAATGGCGCTCGCCTTGGGACTCATCGTTGTCGGCTACGGCGGCACATTCTTTGGCAATCTGATTAAGGCAGCAGTCAGTCGGCAACGAGAATTCCTTGCCGACGCTTCCGCAGTCCAGTTTACCCGCTCTAGCAGTGGCATAGCGAACGCGCTAAAAAAAATCGGCGGCCACGCTGCGGGTTCACAGATACAAGCAAGGGCCGCGGACGAGTCCAGTCACCTGTTCTTTGGCGAAATCAAATCATTTAGCCGCATGATGGCCACTCATCCTCCACTGGAAGAACGCATCAGGGCATTGGAACCTCGGTGGCAGGGCAGCGTCAAAGACGGTGGCCGCAGCGGTGGCCAAGACGGAATCGCCGGTTTTGCCAGCAGCAGCAGCGGGCCGGCACCCACTACACCGCAGAGCGTCGTTAGCCAAATCGGCCAGGGGCAAATCAACAGCGCCAAGACGCTGCTGCAAGGATGTGACGCAACCCTGGCTAATGCGGCACATGATCCCTACGAGGCGCGCGGATTGATTTACGCCATGCTGATAGATCCAGAGCCCGAAATCGCTGCAGCGCAGTTAAATAAAATCCGAGCTCAAGCAGAGCGCGGCGTACCGAGCCATACCGAACAACTGCTGCCCTTGGTACAGGCGAGCACGCGCAGCCAATTACTGCTGTTGCTCGGTATGGCCATGCCGACCCTGAAAGAGCTTTCGCGCCAGCAATACCAGCGTTTCAGCGCTAACGCGGCTGAGCTGATCGTATTCGATCAACGTGTGAATGTATTCGAATGGGTTTTGCACCGGGTCATGACGAAGGAGTTGTACGCGCACTTCGTGCAACCAAACCGCACCATGGGCCGCATAGGTTCTTTTCGTCGCATGCGTTCAGAGGTGCAAACTATATTATCTGTCGTCGCCCATCGAAGCGGCGCAGCCGAGGACAGTTTTCATACAGGCGCGGAACTATTAAAGCTCGACCTGCAGTTATCGTCGCTAGCGTTCTTCGACCACGAGCAACTGAACAAAGCCCTCGAGCGGCTGCGAGAATTGCAGCCCAAGCTGAAGCAGCAACTGCTCGAGGCCTGCGCGGCCGTTGCCCTCGCGGATGGGGAACTGCATCCGGATCAGCATGCACTGCTGCACGGCATTGCAGCCACTCTGGACTGTCCACTGCCGCTCGACCGCCACGCTGGTATCGCTGCATGAGCAGAGATGAACTGTTTAGCGCCAAACAGAACCATATTGTGGACTTTGTCTTCGACGAGCAGGTGGTCGCTGTCTTCCCCGATATGATCCGCCGTTCAGTGCCCGGCTACGAGACGGTCATCCCTATGACTGGCCTCATGGCCGCGCGGCACCTAACGAACAACGACGTCGCCTATGACTTAGGATGTTCGCTGGGGGCGACGACGCTCGCTATTTTGCAGCAAACAGACTTGGCCGGTGTGAACGTCATTGGGGTCGATAATGCGCCCGCTATGATTGACAAGGCGCGTTCCCAAGTGACCGACCCACGCGCGCGTTTTGAGTGCGCTGACCTCACTGAGTTCGACGTCACTGACGCGAAAGTTGTGATCCTGAATTTTGTAATGCAGTTTTTGCCCCTCGCTGCGCGCACACCACTATTACGGCGCTTGCGTGCACAGATGCGGCCTGACGGTTTATTGATCGTATCCGAAAAAGTACGCCAGCCTGACCCCAACCTGCACGAGCGCTTCGACGCCACTCATCTAGCCTGGAAGCGCGCCAACGGCTACAGCGACCTTGAGGTAAGCCAAAAACGTCAAGCCTTAGAAAACGTCATGCGGGTGGACACCGAGGAGATTCATGAACGGCGTTTTCGAGAGGCGGGTTTTACCCAGAGCACTACCTGGTTCAGATGTCTCAACTGGGCATCCTTTATCGCCACATCAGAACCCTCAACGGGTCGATGATCGATCTCCTAGCTACTCCGCAACAACTGCCCGATTGGCCACTGCACCTTGTAAAAGAGCGGCTCAGCGCCAGCTATCACGGCGACTTTGAGCATTGGTTAAGCGCCATAAATTCACTACCCGAGACCGCTCCTCAACATCACCTGTACGACGACACGATCAGCGCGGAACTGGTTTGCGACCAGAGTACGTTGCAAGCGATAGAGCGGGCTCTGCTGCAGCTGCATCCCTGGCGCAAGGGACCCTTTCGCATTGGCGATCTGTATATCGATACCGAATGGCGCTCAGACTGGAAGTGGCAACGGCTTCGCCGAACTCTCGGCGATCTCAGCGGCCAGCGCGTGTTAGACATCGGCTGCGGCAACGGCTATTTCGGTTGGCGCGCGCTGCAGGCGGGTGCGGCCGAAGTAATCGGCATCGACCCGACGATTCTATTTTGCATGCAGCATCACGCGCTCCAAAAATTTTTCGATGACAAGCGCAACTGGGTGCTGCCAATAAAGGTCGAAGAGTTACCCACATCGGTCCAATTCGACCTGACGCTGAGTATGGGTGTGCTCTACCATCGCCGAAATCCGATGCAACATATTCAACATTTATTTGACCTCACTACCGCCGGTGGACGCTGCATACTCGAAACCCTGGTCGTAACTGCCGCAGAGTCGTTGTATCCGTCCGACCGTTATGCGCGCATGCGCAACGTCTGGTGCGTCCCCAGCACTGCACAAGTGTTGCAGTGGATGCAGCGGGCGGGTTTCGAACACGTACAAATAATCGACGTCAGCGCTACCACGACAGACGAGCAGCGCCGCACCGAATGGATGCGCTTTGATTCTTTGTCCGACTGCTTGGACCACGATGATTCCTCGCGCACGGTCGAAGGCTACCCCGCACCGGTGCGGGCGATGTACATGGGCAGTCGACGCAGCTAGTTAGACTTTGCTTCTCGCCCACACAGGGGGTATTTTCGCCCCACTACGTAATACTACAGCATCATGTTTGGCATTCTTCCCTTTCAGTTTCGCTTTCGCGGTAAGGTCCGCCTTATCCTGGATATCTATTACAGTTTCATCGACGCCGCGCCTGAAAAACAGGGCGGCGCTGCACTGCACCCCACACAGATAGCTCGCACCACGGGCATCAGTTTTACTGAAGTTGCAAAGCGCTTAGACGCAACCCCTGAGCTGTTTGTGCGCCTACCTAAACGCGACGGCGTCACGCGCTACCGGATCACGTCAAGCGCAACCGCGCGCAGCGATGAAGAAATCGAAACGCTGTTACGCACAGCAGAACGTAAGGAATCCCTGTTGTTTTACGCCATTGGGTTTATGGTGTTGGCCATGCTCGCAATTGTCGTCTTAACTATCGCGCCGAATATTTAGGAGTCCACATATGCCCGAATCTTTAACTCCGGAGTTGATCGAACTTCGCGACGCCTGTCAGACCTTTGCCGCAGAGCATCTGGTTGGATCGGACAGCAGCGCCGAGACACGCGCCAACATCCGAGCAGCCGCCAAAGCAGCGGGGCTATTTGGACTCACTCAGCCAACCCACTCCGAGAACACGCCAACACAGTTGGCATTGTGCGTCGCCAGAGAATCCTTAGCGGCCTCTAACCCAAATAATATGGACAGCGTCTTCGGCCCCAGCGCTGGCGTACTCGGCGGCGTTACCGGTGCTTTGGCCAAAAGTCATCTGGAACCACTGTTGGCAGGCGAAAAACGCGCCAGCTTCGGCTTCACTGAACCCGACAATGTCCAACCCACCCACGGCAGGGTTACCGGAGATCAATTAGTAATCAACGGCCAAAAGTCCTATGTCACCGGCGGCGCGGACGCGGACTTCGTCAACTGCTTAGTGCACGTCGAAGACCGTGGCCCGTCTATGGTGGTCGTTGACACGGACAGGGAAGGCGTGATTTTAGAAAAGAAATTTGTCTCTTTAGATGGATCACACCACGCAGCGTTTCGCTTTGAAAATGTCGCCGTTCCGAGTCATCACATCATCGGCGAAGCAGGTCAGGGACTGCCTAAGGCCATGCGCCAAATCGGCGATACACGCCTGCTGTTTGCAGCCCAGGCGAGCGGCTATATGCTATGGGTACTGAATCTACTCAAGGAGCACCTAACCGCGGCCGACAACAGCGGCGAAGCCCGGGGTAATAAAGACGTCGTGCGCTGGCAATACGCAAACCTACGTATTAAGGCGTTTGCCGCACGCAGCATGCTCTACCGAACCGCTCGGCTCGCCGATCAGGACGAAAACATCGTTAATGAGGCGATGGCCTGCAAAGTTTTCGCCACAGAAACCATCGGCGAAATGGTGGACACCTCGATTCAATTAGTCGGCGGAGTCGCGCTGGTAGAAGATCACCCGCTGGCCATCTTATATCGTAAAGTGCGCGGCTGGCGCCTAGCGGAAGGCGCCAGCGATGTATTGCGTCTGAACATAGGGCGCGGCATTCTGGAACTGGACAAAGGACGAATTTAGTTGGGCCATATGCTCGCGCGGCCCGTACAACTTTCTTCCTGCCTATTTCGCTAACTTGAGGCCAACTATGAACACCGTGACCAAGAAAATCACCCAAGCTACAGCCGTCTTACTCGCGCTTTTATCAACCGGCTGCGCCTTTGTATCGTTAACCGACGCCGGAGCCGAAGTGCGTCAAAGCGATGCGGAAAACGTGAAGAATTGCACATTGGTAGCAACGATCTCCAGTCAGACCAAAAATACCGTTGTGGTGGATCGCAACCTGAGCAAAGTGCGCGAAGAACTCATTGTTCTGGCGCGTAATCGCGCCGCAGCAATGGGCGCAAATGCAATCGTTCCGGTTTCCGAGCAGCAAAATGGCACACAGGATTTCAACGCCTACAGCTGCCCTTAAGCGCTGTAACCTCTGCTCCAGCGGCTATAGGTCGCCCTTCAAACCGTATTGTTCGCGATTTGCGGCTTTGCCTGCCGCGGTTTTTTTAACCAAAACATAAACCGACCCAACGCCACCATGCTGGCGTTGGGCGGAGCAATACGCAATCACATCCGGATGATCGATAAGCCATCGAGCCACATAGCTTTTCAAGCGGCCTGGGGTGGCACTGCGCTGGCCCTTACCGTGGCTGATCAGTACGCATCGCCAATTTTTGGCCCGCGCATTTTGAAACAGCTGAAAGACCGCCTGTTGGGCCTCCATAACAGTTTTTTGATGCAGATCTAGCTGGTACTCCAAAGCATAACCGCCACGCCGAAGCTTGCTGAATACCGCATGCTGTACACCGTCTTGCCGCCATTCCAGCACTTCCAAGGGTTGCCGGACGGCGACTTCAGACAGAGTTAGAAAGTTACGATCTTGGCCATCTTCTGGGAACGCCTCCGCCGCACGTCGACGTTGCAGCTGGTCCTCACTGGGCCCCCGCCAGTCTTGGCGGGCTTCCGTGCGCGGACTGACCAAAGGCTTGACGTCCTGCATTTGTTCGGCAAATAGATCTTTGTCTTCGTCTTGATCCACTGACTACTCCGCACCACTCTACAACCCGATGCTGGGAAACTGCTCCGAGCGCGTTCCCGGAATCGGATAATTATCTTCAGCATGATAGGTAAAAACCGGCGACAACTTAACTCGCTGACTCCGATTCTGCCCCGCTGCATGAAACAACCGGCAATGAAACAGCAGCAGATCTCCAGGGTTGAGGTTCACTACTTGCGCACTTTCAATCATGGATCGATTAGCTGCTAATTCAGGACGCAGAAACAACGCACTGTCTAAGCGGCTGCGGTCGATGCTGTGTTTATGACTGGCTGGAATAACCTGAAGAGCGCCATTGGTTTCGTCCTCTGGGCCTAGTGCGAACCAAGCCGAAATCAATTCTGGTCGGGCAAAGGACCAATAACGTATGTCCTGATGCCAGAGCGTCGCGCTGCTGTATCCGGGATGCTTGGTCATGACACAGTTATGATGACTCTGGGACAACATCGGTTGTGTAGAATCGAGTAAAACTTTTAACCACGCGGCGAGTGCTGGATGCTGTGCGATCGATTTAAGACTGTCATTACGCGCGTAGGCCTGCAATAAGCGGCGCGGGGTATCGCCGCCGGCACCGTCGCGATCCGTCGGGGCACCCGGATAGCCGACGTCCGCTTCAAATTCCGCGGGCCCCTGCCGCGACGCTAAATCTGTGGTGATGGCGTGCCGTACCTGCGCACATAAGTCCGCACTCAGAACGCCAGGCATCACCAGGAAACCAGCATTTTGAAACTGCTCGATCTGGCTTGCCTGCAAATTACGCACTGTCATTAATATCCCGTTATCCGTCCAAGCGCATTTCGGTCTCTACCAACGGGTCGCCATTAACCGTTACTTTTAGCTGCCCCGTAGACGCCCAATAACGGGCCTCGATGTAATGGTGTTCCTCCCACTCTAGTTCTACATTCGTCCAAACATACTGCGGCTCAGCAGCACCCCGATCACGGCGTTTGCGCAGGCAATTGTCCAGATACAACTCAATTGCACCGTCATCAGTGAGCTTAAGGTCGAACCATTTGTGCCGGTGTTGAAACTGCAATGTCTGAGACAAGGGAGGCTCCTCAATAATAGCGAGATTGAATGCCGTGCCATTGTAGGGATACAGCTACGGCTCCAGCAATCACAACCGCAGGTTTAGCTCCTCCGTTGTTATCTCTATGATGGTTTACAGTGCCGATGATTGGGGAGAATCAGATGTTAGACGCGGATTCGACGGTGAACACCGAATCAACTCGCTTCGCGAAAGTGTTGAGGGGGCGAGACGTAATCGCAATGTCCTTCGGTGCCATGATCGGCTGGAGCTGGGTGTTGATGACCGGCGTGTGGCTGAACGACGCTGGAACCTTGGGGACCGTCATCGCTTTCGCCGTCGGCGGACTGGCCATTGCGCTCATCGGCCTTACCTACAGTGAATTAGCCTCGGCGATGCCGCGAGCCGGTGGTGAGCATATCTACACCCAACGCGCACTGGGCCCCGATTGGTCATTCGTCTGCACCTGGGCATTGCTGTTTTCCTACTTAAATGTCTGTCTTTTTGAGGCCGTAGCGCTGCCTACGGCCGCGAGCTACTTGTGGCCAGAGATCAGACTTGGAACGCTCTGGAATGTGTTGGGCAGCGACGTGGACATCGGCTTTGTACTGGTCGGTTCTGGCGCTGCAGCAGTAGTCACGTGGGTCAACTACCTCGGTATTCGCACCGCCGCAATCGCGCAAACTATCGTTACGGGTTTAATCGTTTGCGCTGGCCTACTGCTGTTCTCCGGTGCCGCGTTTAATGGCCAGCTGGCCAACGCAGAACCTTGGATCGCGACACCTGCCAGCGGCGTGCTCGCCGTGCTGATTATGGTGCCAGCCATGTTAGTGGGCTTCGATGTCATCCCACAATCGGCGGAGGAAATCGATCTGCCGCCGCAACAAGTCGGCAAATTACTGGTGATTTCGGTTTTTTGCGCAGTCGCTTGGTATGTATTGATTACTGCATCGGTGGGGCTGGCATTAACTGCGCAAGAACAAAGCGACAGCGCTATGGCAACCGCTGACGCGGCCAGCGCGCTTTGGAGGAGCATTGGCGGCGGCACCTGGGCCGGAACCTTTCTGGTTTTGGGCGGCATCGGCGGCATTCTCACCAGCTGGAACGCTTTTATCTTAGGCGCGTCGCGGGTGCTTTTTGCGCTGGCCGAATCGGGTCATGTGCCCGCTGCATTTATGCGCCTACATCCAAAGCACAAAACCCCCTACGTGGGCATTTTAACCATCGGCGTTCT
>DEBN01000159.1 GCA_002348825.1 Gammaproteobacteria bacterium UBA2955 | reverse complement strand
ATGGCTCGGAGCATACCCAGTTCACGCACCCGCTCCATCACTGCCGCTATGAGCGTGTTTACCAAACCAAAGGCAAGCCCCCCCATCATCAGCACAAAGATGATATAGATCGCCACATCTGCCATGGCGAACATCTCGGCGGCTTGGGGTTGCAACGCCCGCCAGTCGGCGACGTCTTTATCGGGAAAGGCCGTGCGTAATTCCACCGCGGCGTCGTTACGTCGAAGCTCGTCAGCCAACAGGACAGACACTTCGGTAACAAGAGGCGGCGTACTGTCAGATGACCTGTCACCGAGAAAGGCTTGAGTTGCGGCAAGCCCAGTGAACGCAAAGGCTTTTTCTAACGACGTACCGTCCGCGTCAAACGTACCGGCAATGCGAAAACCGCGCTCGCGGTTCTTACCGTCAGCCCCCTGGCTCAGCACCACCAGTTTGCGGCCGACCGCGGTCTGTAACTGCCGAGCCAACTCCGCACCAATCACGATGCGGCCGTCGTCTATATCAGCCAACGTCTCGCCCGCGAAAGCAAGCTCGGAGAAAAAGGAGATGTTTTCGCGCGCAGGATCGATCCCCACCAACTGCACACCTCGGCTTTGACGCTCGCTGAGGATCACCGCAGGCACTTTAATTCTCGGCGCCCAACCCGCCACCTCGACGCCGCTAATCTTGGGCTCATAGTTGGCTGGCAATGCAAAGCTGTGCGCCATGTTTGGATCATCTCGGTACTCAGACGTTTGAACTTTTACATGGCCGACCAAGTTCTCGACGGCACGATCCAACATGTCGTACTGCCAGCCCCGCATCAGCGAATTGGTCAGCGTCGCACCCGCCAGCGCAAAGGCGATCGCTACGAGCAGTAAGCCGTTCCGACGAGGATAGCGAAATAGGTTCCGAACGCTCAGTTGCACGATGAGTTTAAATGGCACGGCTTACTCCACTCGCAGCGCTGCGACGGGGTTGAGGCGCCGTACTCGCATCATACAAAATAACGCCGACAATTGAGTGCCCACCATAAGCACCAAGGGTGCTGTCGCCATACTTGCAACCGAAAATGCAGGGTACATGTGGGTAATACTGCCCGCTTGCAATTTCGCAAAGGCTTCCCTAGCCGCCGCTTCGCCTTCCCCGTAGGCGCTCAGCGGGATGCCCACTTCAGAAAGATACGCCACCAGCGCGGCACTCAACACTAACCCTATGAGAGCGCCAATCAATCCGAGGAAAAACGCTTCTATTTGCACTTGCCCGATGATCTGCCATGGGCGCAGCCCCAGCGCCATAAGCATGCCAAATTCGCGGGTGCGCTCGAAGATCACCATTACAAAGGTGTTCAACACCGCAAAGCTGACCAAAATGAGCAAGATATAATAAAAAATCTCGGCCGAAACCCGATCCAGTTCAATACCTTGCTCTACCTCTGGCAGCAACTGCTGCCAAGTCCGGTAGCTTTGGTCTTGCTGTAACAGTTCGCCGACCGCCTGCGCCAGGACTGCGCCTTGAGCGTAGTCTTCCAGCACCAACACTAGGTTGTGCACCTCGTCGTCCAGATCGAACGCCGCTTGCACACTCTCGATTGGTGCAAACAGCAAGCTGCGGTCCAGTTCAGCCTGGCCGGTGTCAAGAATTCCGCCAATACTTAGGGCCATAGCGGCTACTCCGCCGCGCTTGCCCGAGCCTAGGATAACGATGTCATCGCCCAGGTCTGCGGCCAAATTGCGCGCCATAGCGGCGCCCACTAAGACCTGATCTGGCGAACTCGGCAACGCGCCTGCAGTGATTTTTTTAAACAGATCCAGCTGCGCCGCTTCGGCCATAAAGTCTACGCCCACCAACATGCCACCGATGGAGCGTTCGTCTTTTGAAACAATGCCGAAGGCCTGCACCCGCGGCAGCGCAACAAGCGGGAAACGATTTTGCAATTGCTCACGCAGCGCCGACGCATTAGGAACGGTTTGTTCCAACTTGCTGTCGGTGACAAAGTCGCGCTGGTTAATCTGCGCATGGCCGGTGTAAAAACGCGTAGCGGCTTTGATCATGTCATCGTAACTGCCACCCTGCATGGACATGGCAAAGCTGACCAGAAATACCGCAAACGCGATACCAAAAGCGGTTAGCAAAGTACGGGTTTTATTGCGCCAGAGGTTTCGCCACGCCAGTGCGATCACGGTTCAGCGGTTCCTTGATTGCAATGAAAACAGGGTAAACAGCCGGTCTTGCAGAGCCACATCAAAATCCATGGCGTCGTATCGCACCTCGGTGAAACTGTCGGGCTTCTCCAAGTCCATCATGCGCAGCGTTGTGGCCATGGTTCGTCCGCCGAGAACGCCAATTTCGGTAGAAAACATCCGCCGCAATGGCTGCATATCCTGATCGTAATAAATCGCCTCTATCAGCACCGCGTCTTCGCGAATACGCAAACGCTCTTTGCCCCAAACCACCGGCGCGTCGTCGAACGGAATCGCGTCAATGGTGTAGGTTTTCAACCCATCCTGTTCCTCGGTATCCACATGCTCAAGCCGATAATGCTTCATCCATTTGTCGCTGCGCGACATGTCATCATAGGAAAAGTCCGAGCCCGCCCAGCTTTGTGACATCATGCCGCCCGGCAAGCGAATGCTCTTGTTCAACTTAGGATTAAACGTCCACATCTTGTCGCCCTGTTTCAACAGGGCATTACCGGCATCGCGAGCCGGAGCCACGAACCTGATCAAAGCGTCTTCGCGCCCGCGGGTCCAGGCATAGAGAGTCGACTCTCGCTGCCAGCTGGGCCGCTTGATCAACATGGTCATCTCGGAATAGGAGCTTAGACCACGAGTTTGGTCAATCTGCCGGGTGACTAAGGTCATGGGGTCGAACTCTTCTGCAGCTAGCGCAGCACCACTGAAGATAGTGGCGACCAGCAAACACAGACGCAAACAACGTAGCAACATTCTGATCGCTCTGGTCTGAAAAAAGTTGTTGAAGACTAACTTGCAACCCTCTTCAAAGCAATAATAATATATCAAATCAAACTTTTGACTCTAATCCAAATATGTCGCTGCGCGAAAAAAATAAGGCCCGTACCCGAACCGCAATCTTGGATGCGGCCAAGGAACTCGCCAAACAAGGTAAGTGGGAAAATGTCAGCACGCGCCAGATCGCCGATGCTGCCGAGGTAAGTTATCAAACGCTGTATAACTACTATCCTGCAAAGGCCGCTATCTTGGTGGAAATGTTATTGGACGTTTACGTCGGCCCTGGCCCCGCCATTAACGAAATCGTCAAACACTATGATGGCGACCTACTGGACACCTTAGACAAGATCAACCGATTACGGTTTCAGAGTTTCGGTCGCGACGACATTAAGTGGATCCTCACTCTTGGCGCCAGCCTTACCACGCCTGGTCCATCCAGCGAAGCCACCAGCCTCATTGAAACCATCGACCAGGCCGGCGACGGCTACTACTACTCGGCCTTGAGCATGGCCAAGGGCATGGGGCATCTGCAAGACGACGTGGACATTCAGCTGATGGCTCATACCCTATACGGCATCGTTAATACCACGTTAGATCGTTACCTTCTCAACAGCCCTAACATACAAACTCAGCTACACACTTTACGCCAACAGATCGAACAATTAGTTCGACCCTATCTGGTGATCTAAAACACGGTGCGTCTATCGTCGACGCCGCGCCAGCGACACCACATTGGCGCCGCCTACGGCCTGTTGTTTTGACTGCAATTGCATCTCCCAAGTCAGGGTGCCCTTCGCATCGCGAAAGAAGCCGCGGCAGCCCAGCCCACCGCCGATACTGAACAGCGACACACTGGCGCTATAGATACCCGACTCATGCCACAGCAAGGCATGGTTAGGCTCGCTTTCGAGCTTAGCGATGCCGTCCAGCGCAACTTTGCCCAAGCGCGCATCAATTACATACGTGCCCACCTCGTTTGGCGCAATGCGCATGGACAACGGCAGCGTATAGCTGTCGGTTATTTCGCCAGTAATCGTCAAGCCATCGAGTTCATCCACAACGGCAACGTCCAAAGAGATGCTTTGTCCTAAGCTCGCTCCTTCCGTGAGCACACTGCCCCGACCAGACCACAACCCTTTACGTAAAATCAAATCAGTCTCCAGCGCCGTGTTTAGCGGCTTTAATTCAGCAGCATAGATGCCGCCAATGCCTGTTCGCATCGCGGGTCTTTGTTGCGCGCATTATTAACCCATGACGACACCGGCCGCGCTTCAATCGGTGTAACCAGCTGTGGCTCAAAGTAATGCTCAAGCTCACTGGTGGGCAGACTGGGATCTAGCCACTGCACCGCTCGATGCTGATCCAACAGCACCGGCTGCCGATGGTGTACCGCCTGCATCGATTCACTAGCTGCCGTGGTCAGTATGGCGAAACTCTCGATCTGCTGTTGCTGACCGGCAGCATCGAGCCCCTGCCAGCGCTCCCATAATCCGGCCAGTAGCAAGCCCGTGTGCTGGGTACTGCGCAGAAAATAGGCCTGCTTGTATCCCTGCCGCCGCGCCCATTCATAAAATCCGCTGACCGGCACAACACAGCGTCGATGTTTATACGCCTCACGAAAACTCGGCAACGTGGCGGCAGTTTCGGATTTGGCATTAAACATACTGTACCGGGTGCTGGGCTGTTTGGCCCAGCGTGGGGTCAACCACCAGCGCATCGGTCGCAACTCTACCGTGCCATCGGGGTCCGCGACCAATACTAAGAGATCTTCCGTCGGCGCCGCATTCAAATTATCCGGCCCAGGATGAATCAGTTCGACGAACTCATGCAACAGCTCGGTAATATCCGCAGCGTGCACATGCAGACGACCACACACAGTGCGCTACTCTGCAGCGTGCTTGGACAGTTGCCACCCGCCACCAAGCAGATGCTCTTGCGCAAAGTCAGTAGGGGTTTGTTCGAGCGTAGTCGCCAGTGTGTCGTTCCAGCGATTGAGAAAGCCAAACAAACTGATCACCGCCACGATCTGCACTTGCTGACGCTCGGAGTAATGTTCACGCAACAAGCTAAAGTGATCGCCGTCGCAAGCGTTTGGCACCTGGCCCGCAGCCAGTGCCAGACCAATAGCCGCTCGCTCTGCTCTGGTGAAGCACTCTGCCGTTTCATAATTCAACACCTGAGCGAGTCTTTCCACCTGCTGTGCTGACGCCGGGCTAGCGCGCTCTGTGTTGTGTCCGGTGTGTGCTTGGCAATATCGACAACCCGCGCTCAGGCTCACACAGTAGGCAATGAGTTGCAGCAACTCCGCAGGCAGATTTTCTTCGGCAGCATTTTGCTCGGGCAGGAGCCCTTGCAAGCCGGCAAAAATAGCTTTGGCATCACCGCCCATGATGGTGCCGAACAAAGCCGAAAACACAAACGGTAATTGGCGCATATGCGCCATTGTACGGGTGCTGTTGGGCACGAACCCCATAGCCGCGGCCGCGCTCGCCAAGATGGGCTGCAGTTCCGGATGGTTGTCGGTGTCTAACGGCTGAATATGCGCCATGTTTTTCTCCCTTTGGTCGTCGCCGGCGATTTGCTGATTAGGGTGCAAGTTGCTGTTCAGGGCACTACTCTACCCGCTCTTCTCAGCAAGCCCGGCAGTACTATGACAACCCAACCAGCATTTGGCGAGCCACCCAAGGCCGCCCGCAGACATCACGAGCATACTCATCACGGCATCGTCACTGCCGACCCCTACGCCTGGCTACAAGACCCAAATTACCCCACGGTTACCGATACCGCGGTACTGGACTATCTGCAGGCTGAAAACGCATATTTTGAACAGTGCATGGCGCCACATCAGGACCTCATAAACAGTTTGTTCGACGAATTGAAGAACCGCAAAAGCGAAAGCGATGCAAGCGTGCCGTATTTCCATAATGGCTTTCATTATCAATGGCGCTTTAACGAGGGCGACCAATACCGGCGCTGGTATCGAGCGCCGGGCAACCACGAGCTAGAGCAGGTTGCACCCGACCAATGGCAGGTGTTACTCGACGAAAATCAGCTGGCCCAAGAACACGACTACTTTCGCCTCGGCGCACTGAGTGTGAGTCCGAACAATAAGTACCTTGCTTACAGTATCGATAACGATGGCAGCGAGCGCTTCACCCTAAATATCATTGCCCTCGATAGTGGTAACGCCATTACCACCCCCATCGCTGACACCATGGGCGAACCCATCTGGAACCAGTCCAGCGACGGCCTACTGTATCGAAACGTCAACGCCCAATGGCGCCCGGACAAGATCTACTGGCGCTCCTTAAACTCGGCACAAGCGGACCAGCTTATCTGCGCCGAAGACGACGGCGGCTTCTTTCTGTCCATGCACTTGAGTCAGTCGGAGCAACTGGTGTTTTTGCACAGCGCCGACCATGTAACCAGCGAAGTCAGCTTCCTACCCGCCGACGATTTCAGCCAAGCACCGGTCTTGATTAGTCCTCGCCAGACAGGCCATGAATACGACGCAGAGCACTATCAAAACCAACTGCTGATTCGCAGCAACAAACGGCACGCTAACTTCGATCTCTATACCGCACCAATGACACCGCACAGTCTGGCCGAATGGCGACCATTTTTAGAGGGCGACGATGGGCATTATCTGCTGGGTCATTTGGTGTTCAAAGAACAGGTATTTGTGCCGCAACGTATCGACGGCCTGGATCAGATTTTGGTGATCGACGGCAACAGCGATCAGCACTTTATTCAACTCCCCGAGGCAACCTATAGCCTCGATCTGGGCAACAACCCAAACGCGCAAAGCAGCTTTTTACGCCTGCAATACAGTTCTCTGACTACACCTCACAGCGTTCTCGACTACGACATCACTTCGCGGACGTTGCAGACACGTAAAGTGCAGCACATACCCTCTGGATACGATGCCAGCCAATATCGCTCCGAACGACTCACGGCGACCGCGCGCGACGGCCAACGCGTGCCAATAAGTCTGGTTTATCACCGCGACACCTCACGAGACGGCAGCGCGCCGCTGCATTTATACGGCTACGGCGCCTACGGCCACGCCATTCCTCCGGCGTTCTCAACCAACACGTTATCGCTACTGGATCGCGGCGTGATTTTCGCGATCGCGCACATCCGTGGGGGCGACGATCTGGGCTATCACTGGTACCAAGACGGTAAGCTGCAGCAGCGCGAAAACACCTTCAACGACTTCGTCGACTGCACCCGCCATTTGATTGACGAGGGTTATACCGCTGCAGGCCGGGTGCTAATCAGCGGCGGCAGCGCCGGCGGCGAACTCATGGGTGCGGTGATCAATCAGGCGCCCGAGCTTTATGCAGCGGTGGTCGCCCATGTGCCCTTCGTGGATGTGTTGAACACCATGCTCAATCCAGATTTGCCGCTTACACCTATGGAATGGCCCGAATGGGGCAACCCTATCGAAAGTGCCGAGGACTACGCCACCATTAAAGCGTATTCACCCTATGATCAGGTAAGCGCCCAAGACTACCCCCCGATGCTCGTCACCGCCGGGCTCAATGACCCACGTGTAACCTATTGGGAACCCGCTAAGTGGGTCGCCAAGCTGCGCCATGAAAAAACCGACAACAACATGCTGTTGCTTAAAACCAATATGGAGGCGGGCCACGGCGGCCAGTCCGGGCGCTTTACAGCGTTGCGCGAAGTGGCAGAAGAGTATGCCTTTTTCCTCAGTCGAGTAATCTAGCAGGCTAAAGTATTTGGCGCGGCTTAGTAGACGACCGACACCAGCTCAACCGTCTGGCATTTGTGCGCGTAACGCATCGCGAAACTGCGGAGCAGCGATATCGATCAACGCCGCTGCGCGCTGTCGGTTCGGTAAATTTTTCAGGCGCGCGACGCCATACTCGGTCACAACCATATCCACATCCGTACGCAGCGCCGTCACCATGTCGACGCTGGGAACAATCCGCGACACGCTGCCACCGCGCGCGGTAGCGTTCATCGCCACGATAGATCGCCCACCCTTGGACGCTTTCGCTGCGCGCATAAAGTCCACCGAGCCGCCGGTGCCGGAAATTTGCCGGCCGCCCGCATATTCCGCGTTGACCTGACCAAACAAATCAACTTCTACCGCGGAGTTAATAGACACAAAATTCTCTAACTGCGCGATGGCACTGACTTCATGGGTATGGTCGGCACCTCGAAAAATGACCGCGGACTGATCCGCTAGCCAATCAAACAAAGCCTTGTCGCCCAAAGCCATGCCGGTGATGTGCAGTCCATGGTCAATCGCCTTACAACTGCCGTTGACGTTACCGGCCTCTATCAATCGCAGCCCACCAACGTCTAATAATCCACCGTGCAGTCCGAGATCATTTTTACTGCCTAACTCGTTGAGAATTGCCGCCGGGATTGCACCAATGCCGGTTTGTAAGCAATCGCCGTCGTTAATCAGTTCGGCCACCAGTTTACCAATCTCCAATGCCGCAGCATCGACCCGCGGCTCCGCCATGGGCGTCAAGGGGCGATCACATTCGAACAAATAGTCAATCTGCTCCGGCTCGATGCGCGGACAACCCAACGGCGCTCGCAGAGCAGTATTCAACTCCGCTATCACTACCTTGGCGCTCGCAAGCACCGCCGCGGCGAAGTCAACATTAGGGCCAATGCGCAGCACGCCGTCACGGTCATACGCCACTTGCAACAAACAGACATCGACGTCCTGGCTCAGATAATCGAAAACGGCACGCATCTGCATAGGCAGGTAATCCACCCGCTCCATATCAGCTTTGGCCAGAGTTGGTGTCATAAAAAATGTGGTGAGCTGAATGCTTGGATTCCAACTTGTAAAGTCCACACTATTCAGCCCGGGAATAGGAAACTGGATCATGTTGAGGCGTTCTGGCAGCTGCAGATCGGCCATCGCATCCAACAGGCCGGTGGGTTCATTGCTGCTGCCAGCGACGAAAATGCGCTGACCTGGAGCCAATAAATTCAGTAATTCCTGCACCGTTTACCTCCCGTTGCGAAGCAAAAATAAAATATAGGCATAAGCGCCTACGTAATACGCTGGCGGGAACCACAACGGCCAAAGCGCCACCAGCGTGCCGCCAGCGATGGGCAGCGCCAGATAAACGTGCCGAAACCACAAAAATAACAACGCCAGCAGCAGACCGCTTACCGCGGCCATAGCAATACCCTGGCGCGGAGAATATAAGGCGCAGACCACGCCGCCCGACAAACCGCCCACCCATACCGGCAATAACGCCATCACTGTGGCGGGCTGTCCGAGCCCATTGCTGACGATGGCCCAGACAAAACCACCGACCATCATGGCAATCAGCGTGCGGAGCAAAGACAACACAGATAACACGTTCGCTTTCGCCTGCGCTAAAAGGCGTCATGATAACCGCAATCCTTCGTCAACGGCGGCGACTCCGCGTCTTGGCAGTGTCCGAGGTCACCGTACATGCGTGGCTTGAACGCTTTTGCCCCTGCCACACGGCCCTGGCTTACAAACACCGAAAGGGCGTCCAACCTCGGCCGACGAGTCACGCCGCGGATTTGCGCAGGTTTGTCCTTTTTTACCCACCGCGCTTGGGGCATATTCTGCTCTATGCATATTTACACCCATCCAGAATTCATCCGCCACGAGGTGGCCGAGGGCCACCCCGAGCGACCAGAGCGGTTGCGCTATCTCATGGACCATCTTGAGCGCGAGGGCATCCTCGAGGACTGTCCGCCTCGCCTGCCCAAGGATTTGACTGACGCGCAAATTTTGGCGGCGCATTCGGCCGAGCATTTACAGTTTCTGCAACGCAGCGAACCCGATCAGGGCATCGTGCCTCTGGACCCGGACACTTGGATGGGCGCGCGTAGCCTAAATGCCGCCCGACTCGCCGCAAGCGCCGTATGCAGCGGCGTAGACGATGTGTTAGGCGGCGCCACCGAGCGCGTGTTCTGTGCGGTGCGCCCGCCCGGACATCACGCCGAAGCGGCTAGCGCCATGGGCTTCTGTCTCCTCAATAGCGTTGCCATCGCCGCTCTACACGCGCTCAACCAGCCCAATATCGAGCGCGTAGCCATACTCGATTTTGACGTTCACCACGGCAACGGCAGCGTCGACATTTGCAAAGGTCATCCGGAAATTATGGTCTGCTCAAGCTTTCAGCATCCTTATTACCCAAACCGGATGCACGATATCGAACAGCCGAACATCGTCAACACACCGTTGCTTGCAGGCAGCGACGGCGACGACTTTCGACGCGCCATCACTAGCGATTGGTTGCCCGCTATTGAGCGGCATCGGCCGGACTTAATACTGGTGTCGGCTGGATTTGACGCTCACCGGTTGGATCCCTTAGCGGCATTGAATCTGCAGGAGCAGGATTTCGAGTGGATTACGCAACAAATCGTTGATCTGGCTAATCAATACAGTGGCGGGCGAGTGGTTTCAGCCCTAGAGGGCGGCTATGACCTCGACGCTCTGGCGAACTCTGCTTACGCCCACATCAAGACCCTGATGTAATGCGTTTGAGCGCAGCTATACTCTGCATGACGCTCGGCCTGTCCGCCGCGGCCGGCGACCCATCGACAAGCGCTTTGGCCGCCGCCGGCATCGACCCCACCGAGACACGATTGAACTACATGTTGAATTGCCAGGGTTGTCACGCAGCTGATGGCCGCGGCTTAAATGACATACCAGCTATGGCTGACTCTGTCGGAACATTTCTACGGGTCGATGGCGGCCGCGCCTACCTCGTGCAAGTGCCCGGTTCAACCAACTCACCGCTCAGCAACCAAGACCTAGCGGATGTGTTGAATTGGATCTTGCTGACCATGAGTGCGGAACAGCTGCCACGACCCTTTACCCCTTATAGCGCAAAAGAAGTCGGTGGTTTTCGCGCACAGCCCCTGATAGATGCCGCAGCAACACGCGCTCTTCTGCTTAGGCAACTGGCACAACAGTAGCTGCTATTCAACCCTATGCAAGTGGAACACGGATTGTTTCGGCCACCGCAGTATCGCTGGCGTAAATTCTGTCCAGCGCCAGCGACGTGGCGATACCGTTGTCGAACCCGCGACCGCCCCTGGGTAACCACAGCTACTCGTGCCGCTGAACTCATAGTCCGCCCCGGCGCTTTAGTCGAAATAGTCTGATCTGCCGTTTACTCACCCTTAAAGGCGGCATCGCGTTTTTGTAAGAACGCGCTCACGCCTTCGCGGAAGTCACTGCTGCGCCCCGCTTCATTCTGTAATTGAGCTTCCAGTTCAAGCTGCTGTTCGTAACCATTACCCCAGCTTTGCCAGTAGGCCTTACGAATCAACGCGAGCGAGCGCGGACCATTGGCCAGGCGTTGAGCAATTTCCATTGCGCCACCAACTAGGGCCTCTGCATCATCGAAGACCCGATTAACTAGGCCCCATTCCAACGCCGTATCCGCGGGCAACCGTTCCGCCAACAACGACAGTTCCATGGCTCGTCCCCACCCCACCAAACGCGGTAGCAAGTAGGTAGCGCCGCCATCTGGAATAAGACCGATACGCGCGAACGCTTGGAGAAAGTACGCTTGCTTAGAGGCACAGACGATGTCTCCCATCATGGCAAAGCTCATCCCCACACCGGCGGCCGCACCATTAACCGCGGTAACCATGGGCATTTCTAAACCCCGCAGCTCGAACATCAATGGGTGATAGCTGTGACGCAGCGAGCCACCCGCTTCATTCGAACCCTTATTGTCATCATCATCCTGTAAATTAGCGCCCGCACAGAATGCACGGCCATTACCGGTCAGTAACAGACATCGCACATCGGTACCGCGCGACTTTATTTCCGTCACTGCAGCAGCAAAGTCGCGCAGCATCTGACCCCCTACCGCGTTCATAACCTCTGGGTGATCAAACTTTAGAACCGCGACCCGATCCACAAACTCAAGTTGCATACGTTGCATAATTTCCCCCTTTGTCGATATCCAAAGATTAACTCAAAGTATTCTGCGCAGCCACGCAATACGCTGGCGGGGCCAGTCGCAGTAACCTAAACTGCATTAAAACTAGGAGCTTTCCATGCAAGACTTTAAAGGCAAAACCGCCGTTATAACTGGCGGCGCGAGCGGGATCGGCCTTGGACTTGCAGAACATTGCGCAGAGCTCGGTATGAACGTGGTGCTCGGCGACATTCAGCAAGACACTTTGAATCAAGCCGTCGAGAAACTTGAGCAGCGTCAGGCCAGTGTGATCGGCGTTGTCACCGACACGATGGTAAAAACTTCCGTGAACAGTTTGCTGCAGGAAGCGACAACCGCCTATGGCAACGTGCACTTGCTCTTCAACAACGCCGGCGTTGCCGCAGGTAATAGCGCCGGCAAAGCCGTGTGGGAGGCCCCGGACGCGGATTGGCAATGGGTTATGGGGGTGAATTTTTACGGCGTGCTTTATGGCGTGCAAACATTTGTTCCGCACATGCTGGAGCACGGCGAGGAAAGTTATGTGGTGAACACCGCTTCTTTGGCTGCGGTGCTGCCAATGGGCGGCTCTTACGGGGTTAGCAAGCACGGCGTGCTTGCACTGACGGAATCTGTGCAGTCCGACCTAGAACAACGGGGCGCAAATATCCGTGCCGGCGTTCTTTGCCCGGGTTTTGTCGACACGCAAATTTTTGCCGCCGAACGCAACCGCCCCGGCACAGAACAAAACTATACGGACCCAGACGACCCCCGGTACGAGGCGGTGAAAAGCATGCTGGCGAACGGCAAGAGTCCAGCCGAGATCGCCGAATACGTTTTCGAGGCCATGGCCGCGAAGCAGTTTTATATGCTGCCCCACCCCGCATGGGACGAGTTTGTGCGCTCCCGCACCGAGCAAATTCTTGCGCGCAAAGGCGTCGCCGTCATGGACACGATGGCCATGCTCGAGCGTTCCGCACAGGGCGAGCAGTTTTGATCGTGACCTACCAAAGGTTTTACCCTGCAGGGTGGTCGCGGACACAAACTCGCGACTGCCTTTAGTCCAGAAGGTCTAATGCCCGCTCGATTAACGGCTGCATAGACAACGCTGTAATTTCCCAGGTGTCATCAACTCGCTTACCGCGCCGGTGCAGACTCAAGTTGAGTCCACTGATAATCGCAAACTTATAAGCTGCTAAAGCGCGATACCAATTAATATTTGGTAGATCGCCGTCGTAAGCTTCAGCGTATAGGTCCACAAGTTTATCAGGGGTTAAGAAATGCGGTCGTGGCGCGCTACGGTCCCAAGCCAGCGGATCGCTGAACGTACAGATCCAACCCAAATCGTTCAGAGTTGCACCAATACCCGTGAGCTCCCAATCAATGATCGCCCCGAGCTGGGCATCCGGTGTGGCGAAAAGGTTTGCGGTCTGAAAGTCGCCATGAAATATACCTA
>DEBN01000053.1 GCA_002348825.1 Gammaproteobacteria bacterium UBA2955 | reverse complement strand
CTAGGGTTATTGTCCTATATCGGCGTCATCGCCGCGATGGTGCAAATTTTGGAGATGGTGCTGGATCGCTTTGTGCCTGTTCTGTACAACGCCTTAGGGGTGTTTTTGCCCCTGATCACAGTAAATTGCGCCATCCTAGGAGCATCATTGATGTCCATCGACCAAGATCAAACGTTTGCGGAAAGCGTTGTCTTCGGTCTGGGCGCTGGCGTCGGCTGGGCGTTAGCCATCACCGCCTTAGCGGGTGTGCGCGAAAAGCTGAAGTACAGTGATGTGCCGGAGGGTCTTCGCGGACTCGGTATAACGTTTATTTCAGTGGGATTGATTAGTTTGTGTTTCATGTCGTTTGGCGGCATTGATATTTAGTTTTTGAGCAGAAGAGAAGACAGCGCTTTAGGGTAAGCGCGAAATCGGAGTGAGCTATGATTGATACAACGGTGTTGCTTGGTGTGGTTATGTTCACCGCCACTGTACTGTCGTTGGTGTTGGTAATTTTGTTTGCGCGTTCGCGACTGGTAAGTTCTGGCAACGTTACGATCCAGATCAATGACGATCCGTCCAAGGCCATTGAGGTTCCTGCAGGTGGCAAACTGCTGCAAACTCTTGCAGGGCAAGGGGTTTTTCTAGCCAGTGCCTGTGGCGGCGGTGGTACCTGCGCGCAGTGCCGTTGCCGCGTGACGGACGGTGGTGGCAGTATCCTTGCGACTGAAGAAGGTCATTTCACCCGCGGTGAAATTGGCAACGATTGGCGTTTATCTTGCCAAGTCGCCGTTAAACAAGACCTCAAAATCGAGGTGCCTGAGGATGCGCTTGGGGTTCAGCGGTGGGAATGCGAGGTGGCGTCAAATGAAAATGTCGCATCCATGATTAAAGAGTTGAATCTGAAGCTGCCAGAAGGCGTGGATGTTGATTTTCGCGCAGGCGGATATGTGCAGCTGGAGATTCCACCTTATAAGATGGACTGGTCGACGATCGATGTACAAGACGAATATCGAGAGGATTGGGATACCTTTAACTTTTGGGACCTAAAATCTGAGGTCAGTGAACCCACCATTCGCGCTTACTCCATGGCGAACTATCCGGAAGAGAAAGGTATTTTGAAATTTAACATCCGTGTCGCGCCGCCCCCACCGCGTACGGAAAATTTACCGCCAGGCGCCATGACCTCTTATGTCGCCAACCTCAAACCGGGCGATAAGATCACGGTATTCGGTCCTTACGGCGACTTCTTCGTAAAAGATACCCCTGCGGAAAAGATTTGGATTGGTGGGGGTGCGGGCATGGCGCCATTGCGCTCGCACATTTTCGACGAGTTGTTGAGAAAGGGCACAACAGCCAAGATGAGTTATTGGTATGGTGCGCGTTCTTTACGTGAAATGTTTTATAAAGAGGAGTTCGATCGTCTGGCGGAAAAGTACGACAACTTCTCTTGGCATGTCGCGCTGTCCGATGCCCGGGAGGAAGACAACTGGACTGGTTTGACAGGGTTTATCCATGCTGTAGTGCTTGAAAACTACTTGAAAGACCACCCGAACCCCGAAGATTGCGAATATTATATGTGCGGTCCGCCGATTGTGAACCAGCTGGTGTCAGAAATGTTAGACGACCTCGGCGTAGAAAAGGAAAACATCCTTTTCGATGACTTTGGCGGTTAACGTGCCGATATGCACGGCCTGTGCATCCGTTGGGTAGCGCGCTGATCCACTACCGCTAGGGCAGCACTATGCTCGCTAATACCTTGTTGCTCATCACTGCAGCCATTTGGGGTTTTGGCTTTGTGGCTCAAGTTGTGGGCATGAACTACCTTTCCCCCTTTGCCTTTATCGGTGCCAGATTCCTACTTGGTGCCGCGAGTCTAGTGCCGTTGGTGCTGTTTTTTCATTACCGCAAGTGGTTGCCGCAGTCGCCGTTGCGCACGGTTTGCGCCGGATCGATTGTGCTGGGCTTGATTTTGTTCGCGGCAGGAGCTCTACAGCAAGTTGGCATCGTTTATTCCAACGCATCCAACGCGGGATTCATTACTGGGTTGTATATGGTTTTAGTGCCGTTGATTGGCTTGGCGTTTAAATATCGTCCTGGCTTGAATGCTTGGATGGGCGCTGTATTGGCATTGGTTGGATTGTTCTTGCTCAGCGTAAAAGCCGATTTCACGATGGGCTATGGCGACACATTGCTGCTGATTGGGTCGGTGGGTTGGGCTCTGCATATTCTTGCGATTGACTACTTTGCACCTCGAGCAGCGCCGCTGCTCCTGGCGCTTGGGCAATTTGTTGTCTGCGGCTGTCTGGCGCTCGCGGTGTCGGTGGTCCTCGAGACCACCAGTTGGGAGCAGTTGCGTGCTGCAACAAACGTACTGATTTACGCTGGTGTGATTACCGTGGGTGTGGCTTATACCCTGCAAGTTATCGCCCAAGAACGCGCCGACCCCACGCATGCAGCGATCATTTTAAGTCTGGAAGCGGTTTTTGGAGCTCTGGGCGGATATTTTTTCTTGCAGGAACAATTGACCGCGCGTGAGCTGTTCGGGTGTGCGCTAATGTTAGCTGGGATGTTGGTGTCTCAGGTGTCTTGGCGGGAGCTTGTATCTTTATTTTCCCGCGAGTCTTCGGTTTAGCGGGCGTCGTCGAAAAATATACAACTTGCGCAGTCTGAGGCCGCCGCGTTCGCATCCGCCGTGCGCTCGTATTGGGGCGTTGCGTAACGCTCTGATCGGTCATCAAGATTGGACAAGTCGCCGTCCGGGTCAACACGCATTACGGCATCCTTCCAACTATGGTCATCCGACCAATCCAGATCAATTGTTGCGATCGCACCCGGTCGTGTCATTGTTTCCAAGGCGTTTAAGGCACTACTCATAACTAAGTCTTGTTCGTTCGGATCGCCGGCGCGTCCTGCAGTTTGTCCCAGCGGGTAATCTAAAAACACCGCTCTTGGTGGATTCGCGGCAGCGGTAATTGTGCGCGCGCTCGATAGACTCACAGTACTTATTCCAGACGCTTCCAACGTCCGAGCGATCAGTCCCACGGACTGATGGCATACGGGTCAGACCGGTACCATAACGGCAACATCGACCTCGTCTTCAAGCAGGCGACCGGCGATCGCCGGTGCCAACTGCTGCTTAACCCTGCGTTGCGAATAGATGCCGCCCATGAATGTGAGTGCTGTGGATGCCAGTGCACCGATCTGGTTCCGTGCTAGCGCGCGGCGCAAGGGTTCTATCGGGAACACGCTATTGATGTCTTGTCGTGCGGCCGTTTGATCGTAGGCGAAGTGGCTGGTACGCAAGTTCTTGGTGTCCACGTCGCTGGGGATGAGGCGTAAACTGTTGTCGTCTTTGTGATGAAAGGCGATCTGTCCGAGCGCATAGATGCCGCCGGAACAGACCAGTGCGACGCGACATTGATTCAGCGGCTTCCGTAGTGGTTGCCAAGGCGGCGGGTCGGGGTTATCTGCCCACTCGTAGGGTGGGTAGTTTAGTGCAGCGTACTGATCTCTCGTGCGTTGAATGTAATCTATAGGCTCTGTCGAAGGCATATTCATTACTCTATTGCTGTAAGTAGCTTAACGAGTTTGGCTGACTTTTGGGCGGTTATTGCGGCAGACTATGGCCGTAGCAAGATGGAGAAGCAAATGGTTGCGGACGCAAAAGAGGTGGGACCCAATAGATACCGAGAATCCTATGGCCGTTATTTGGAAGATTTCGCCATCGGCGATGTGTACGAACACCGGCCTGGGCGTAGCATAACCGAGACAGATAATACCTGGTTTACATTGCTGACGATGAATCAGCATCCGTTACACTTTGACCGAGAATATGGGGCTAAGACAGAGTTTGGGCAGGTGCTGGTAAACTCCTGTTTAACGCTTTCCGTTGTTACCGGAATGAGCGTTTCTGATATTTCCCAGAAAACGATTGCTAATCTCGGCTGGGATAAGGTTCGCCTTACCGGTCCAGTGTTCGTTGGCGACACCCTCTATGCAGAATCCACGGTGCTCGCCATTCGTGAATCCGGGTCGAGACCCAATCAAGGCATTGTGACTGTGGAATCGCGTGGTATGAAGCAAGATGGTCAACAGGTCATCAGTTTTGAACGCTCCATGTTGATACCCAAACGCGGTCATGCGATCGATGATCAATTGGACTATTAGATCATCGGCAGAAGCAGCTAAAGCCTAAACTACCAGCGCGTTGTCGGTAGAGACGGGAGGGTAGCGATCTTGGTTTTTGGTCTTTCGAGCTAAGCGGCGTAACCGAGGGTCTGCGCCCTTTGCTCCAGAGTTTCATCGATGAACGCTTTAGCGCTGTCACGACACCCGCCGCAGTTCAAACCCACCGGTGTGTTTGCCTGCACCTCACGCAGCGACTTCGCACCCGCTTCGATGCTCGCTTTGATATCCCGATCGGTGACGCCTTGGCACAAACAAATATACATGGCTGGGTGTGGGGTGATCCGTGTAATGAGATTCTTTCGACGAATAAAGATTCTAAGTACAAATCATTATCGTTTGCAATTATTTTTGTTTTGGCGTCTGGTAACGACTGACAAATGTAAATAATTATCGTTATAAAACAATAACTTACGTAAAATTTTTGTTGCTGTGTGTGGAAACTCGGTGCACACTAACGGCTTCTACTTCCCCATGGAGTCTGCAATGAAACCAATAGATCCGGCCATCATCGATAGCTTAAACAAGGTACTGAAAAACGAGCTGACAGCGATAAATCAGTATTTTTTGCACGCTAAAATGCTCACAGACTGGGGCTTTGAGCAATTGGGCAAGCATGAGATGGATGAGTCCATTGATGAAATGAAGCACGCGGATCAGATTATTGAGCGCATTTTATTTCTCGATGGCCTACCGAATTTACAGGCGTTGGGGAGGATAATGATCGGCGAGCATGTCGAGGAGATGCTTGAGTGCGATCTGCGGCTCGAAATGACGGCGATTCCCGATTTGCGCGAAGGAGTTAAATTGTGCGAACAACATGGGGACTTCGTTACTCGTCAATTGCTGCGAGAGATCCTAAGTTCCGAAGAACAGCACGTCGCCTGGATTGAGACCCAACTCGGCCTCATAGGCAGAACCGGTCAGCAGAACTACCTACAGTCGCAGATGGGTTAGCCGGTGTTCAAGCCAGGTCCGCGAAGCGGTTCACGCTTCTGAATTGCTCTGGCTCGGCGCAAGCAACTGCTGCAGTATTCAGACTGTCGAGCCAACCCCAAGCCGAGCGATGACCCTGTGCAATATGGTCGGCGAGTTGCGATTCAAGGTGGGTGCGAAGCAGCAGATGGAGCGGCTGCAAACGCTCTCCATCGTGGACCACAACCGCTTCAATTTCCGGTGCTTCGTCCGCTCGTTGTTGCAGCGCGTGGTGCCAGCCGTATCGCAAATACGGGGTATCTGCGGGACAGACAAGCAACCAAGGCGTCGTCGCATAGCGCAGTCCGGCCAGTATTCCCGCGAGCGGGCCCGCCCCCGGCAATCGCGGGTGCTCATCGGTAATCACGGGGCCGCGTTGCGCGTAGTGTGCGAGATTTTTATTCGCGTTTATGACCACGGATCCAACGTCTTGGGTAGCGGTAATAACGTGGTCGACCATCGCTTGACGAGTGCCGTTGTGGGCTAATGGCCACAGTGGTTTAGCGACGCCGAGCATCCGCGAGGCGGAGCCACCGCATAGAATAACCAAAGTAATGTCTCGGCTGTCCACGTTTGCCCAA
>DEBN01000160.1:4695-26601 GCA_002348825.1 Gammaproteobacteria bacterium UBA2955 | reverse complement strand
AGTTTCAGCATGAGTGGTTCGTCTTCTTCGGGCACCCCCAATATCGACATAATGACCCGCAGCGGAAACCAAATGGCGACGTCTTTGACAAAGTCGCATTCACCACCCATATCGCCCATCCGATCTACATAGTGCATCGCGAGTTCGTCTACCCGCTGCTGCAACTTGCGCAGATTGCCGCCCATAAACCACCCTTGGGTCAGCCGCCGGTAACCCATGTGATCAGGATCGTCCATCTGCACCAGCGAGCGCACCAAATGCTTGCGCCCACTGATCTGCTGCAGCATTTGCGTCATCATCTTTTGGCCCAGAGTCGGACGTGGATCGTTGATGAAGACCCGCCTATTGCCTTCGATGGTTTTGATGTCGGCGTAGCGCGTGACGTTCCAAAACGGATCAAAGCCTTCGGGAGAGATTTGCTTGAGCGGTTCATTGGCACGCAACCAACTGAACTGATCGTGCACCCAATCCTCGTCACCCCAGTTTGCTGGGTTAACTAACGCGTTATCTAGATCTGGCGATTGAGTAAACACAGGCATAAGACCTCCCTACTTGTGCTGTATTTCTAAGCCTGCAGAGTATACTGACTCCGCTGCTCTATTCGACAGCATCCGCAACGTGCAGCAATTAGGGAACACGACCAGTGGTCTTTCAAGAATACGTTTTTTCGCTTGGGCGCTGGCGGTTCGGCTGGACCCACGACCTCGTTTACGATAACCAGGAAGCCTATCTAGAACGTTGGATCATTTGGTGCGGCATCACGCTTAGACTGCACAAATTCCACAAGGGCGACGATGACCGCGCTTTTCATGACCATCCCTGGTGGTTTGTTACTTTACCAATGCAAAGCTACAACGAGCTGACGCCAACCGGGCAAAATCACGTTGGCGCGTGGCGCCCGCATTTTCGTTCGTCGCGTCATCGCCACATCGTGCAACTAAAACAAGAGAAACCGGTATGGACTTTTATTATTACCGGGGTAAAAAACAAAGATTGGGGGTTTTGGGAGGACGAGCAGTTCATCCATAACGAGCACTGGCTCGCCGGGCGCGAAGACCCTCAGACAGAACGCCGAGCCCCCAGCCAATTGAGCACGAGCAGCACAACCGCCAACACCGCACCAATCGAACGCACAGTGGCCTCTGGCCAGACCAATAACCCTGCAGACAGCACGGCTGCAAGACGCAAATAACCTGGCACGGTCGCCCACATAAAACCTTCCAACGCCATAGCCAGCATAACAATCAACAGTAGGGTCACCGCCCCCGCCAACACCACAATAGGCCAGCCTTGGGTGTCGGTTAACAGCAACGGCGCATAGGCCATCATCAGCGGAATTACGAAGAGGCCATTCGCCAGCTTCAGCGCCGAGACCGCAGACGCCATGGGCTGAGCGCCGGCAATCCCCGCACCGGCAAAGGCAGCCAGTGCAATCGGCGGTGTCACGTTGGAACTCTGAGCTAGCCAAAAAATAATCATATGCGCGGTGATCAGCGCAAGGCCGAGTTCCTGTAAGGCTGGGCCCGTCATCACCGCCAACACGATGTAGGCCGCCGTGGCCGGTAGCCCCATACCCAGCACCAACGCCGCAATCGCAACCAACAGTAACGCCAACCACAAGCGGCCATCGCTCAATGACACCACCGACTCGGTAAATTGCAGGCCGACACCGGTTTGCCCTATTGTGCCGACCACAATCCCTGCCACCGCACAGGCCACGGAAATGGGAACCGCAAGCGTCGCACCCTGTCTCAAACCCGCTACGATATCGCTAAACCCAATACGCGTATGCGTTCGCAATAGACTGGCTACAACCACTGCGGCACAGCCCGCTGCGCCTACCAGCAACGGCGAGTAATTTTGCAGCAACAGCACGGTAATCAGCGCCAGCGGCAGAAAGAAATGCAGCCCGTTGAGAAATATCGGCAGCACCTCAGGCCGCTCGGTGGCCGCCACGAAACCGGCCTTGGTCGCCATAAGGTGGACGTACAACAGTACCGAGAAAAAATACAGCAGCGCTGGCACCAGAGCCATCCATACGATGTCACCGTAGGGTGTCTTGGTAAATTCCGCCATTACAAAGGCGCCAGCGCCCATAATTGGCGGCATTATCTGACCACCAGTAGACGCCGCCGCCTCGATTCCGGCCGCTTGCGCCGGCTTATATCCGAGTTTTTTCATCATTGGAATGGTCAAGGCACCGGTGGTGACGGTGTTAGCGATGGCGCTGCCCGAAATCGAACCCATCGCCGCCGAGGCCAATACCGATGCTTTGGCGGGGCCACCTTTGGACTTACCGGCAGCAGCAAAAGACAGGTCAATCAGCATTTTGCCGGCCCCCGTGACCTGCAGAAAAGCTCCGAATAAGACAAAACTAAACACCGCGCCTGCAGCAATGCCAAGTGGCGCTCCGTAGAGACCCGCGCCGGTAAAGACCTGAAACCGGATGATGCGTTCAAAACTAAAACCGCGCGTCGCCAACACATCGGGTAAAACGTTGCCAAACGCGGCATAGACAATAAACACCAAGCCAATGCCACACATCACCGGCCCGATGGATCGACGTGCGAGTTCCAGAGTTGCTGCCACAATAATCAACCCCGCCACAAAATCGGGCTGACTGAGACCATTGAGTAAATGCTCAATGCCTGAGTAATCAAATCGCAGGATCCGCAGAGTCGCCCACAGCACCAGCAGACAAACCAAGAGATCAACCCAAGGGTATTTCGCACCGCGAATCTGCAATGGGTAAATCCACAACCCGAGACACAAAATCCAGCACAAGTGCACCGGACGAAAGTACACCGCCGGCTGCATACCGAGAACCGCTTCAAAAGGTACGGCCCCCGGCGGCACAAATCCGGCCAGCGGTTGCCACAGTTGAAACAGCGACAACAGCGCTGCCAAGAGCGTAATAACCCAAGGCCAGCGGCGCGGGCTTAGCTCTGGATCTGCAGGCTGGGGGGTCTCACTCACCAGCGCCTCCACAATCCTGGGTGGGGTCCTGAAGGTACTGTTGCGTACCCGCGTGTAATGGGACCGCCGGCAGACGATGAATGTTTTCCAAGGTCATGGCCTGTACAACCGGTGAAATCTGCAACAGCGCTTGACGCTGCTGATACACCGTGCAGGTCAGCCGAAACGCTAATTCGCTGGGCATACTTGCATGCACAACCACAGCGCTCCAAATACCCAGCGCGGTGGTCGCGGAATTCACACCGTTATAGGTCGCTGCAGGTATTTGGTAACCGCTATAGGCTGGGTAATGGCTTACCAATTGCTCCAATTCTTCGGCTTTCAAGCTGATCAAGCGCAGTGGGCGCGTCACCGCCAACTCCGTGACCGCAGCAATGCCAAGACCACCTACAATGAATCCCGCATCGACGGTTCCATCTTTTAACGCTGCAGTGGTGGCAGCAAAGTTCAGGTAGCGCGGCGCGATGGTATCGATCTGCACTCCGAGCCCGCGCAACGTGTTTGCGGCCGCGACCGCTGTCCCCGAGCCCTGCGCGCCCATAGCCACACGCTTGCCGCGCAAGTCGGCCACACTGGTGATGCCGCTGCCTTCTAGCGTCAGTATATGAACGATGTTTGGATATGCGGTAAACAGCACTCGCAGCGGCAACGGGGTGTTAAATAGACCCTCGCCGAGATAGGCGTCTGTAGTCACATCGGCCATCGCAATACCTAGATCACTTTCCAACCGTGCAACTTGAGTCACATTGGTGATGGACCCCCCCGTGACCTCGGCTTTGACATTGACATCGGCAAGCTGCGCCGACCACACCGATGCCATGCCGCCCCCAAACGGGTAATACAAGCCGGCGGGACCGCCGGTGGCAATAGACAATGTTCGATCCGCTTGAGCACAGCCGCCCAGCAGAAAACCCAACAGCCCGAACAAAACGGCGCGCGAACCGCGTATTTTTTGCGACATGCTTGCTGACAATATCACTAGTTTCCAAGCCACTTCACGTTCCAACCGTACACAGTAACGTCCGCACAGCACCTCGCCAACACCAACGCGACGCAGCCAGTTATCCAACGAACTCAAGTAGCCGCGAGACACACTGATCCACAGTCAGGACATCTGTGTCTAACCTGACCTCAGGGGTCGGCGGCGCTTCGTAAACCGAATCGATACCAGTAAAGTGTGGCAACTCACCGGCCCGCGCCTTGCGATATAAGCCCTTAGGGTCGCGTTGCTCAACAACCGACAGCGGCACATCTAAATACACTTCGATGAACTCGCCCGGCTCAAACATGTCACGAGCCATATCCCGCTCGGACCGGAACGGCGATATAAATGCGGTGATTACCACGACACCTGCGTCTAGAAGTAATTTAGCAACTTCGGCAGTACGACGGATGTTTTCAACCCGATCGGCGTCGGTAAATCCTAAATCTCGATTCAAACCGCGACGAATATTGTCGCCGTCCAGGATATACGTCAGCACCCCCCGCTGATGCAGTTGCTGTTCCAACGCATTCGCAATGGTCGACTTGCCGGAACCACTCAACCCGGTAAACCAAACCACTTTGCCCTGATGCCCTAAAAGCCGCCAACGCGCACTGCGGTCTACCTCGCTGCGTTGCGGATGGATGTTGTCCGCTCGACGCAGGGCAAAGTTAATCATTCCAGCCGCTACCGTCGCATGGGTATAACGATCTACCAACACAAAGGACCCCAGAGCACGACTGTCTTTATAGGCCGCGAAAGCAACCGCCCGGTCGAGACTCACTTCGACTCGAGCCACATCATTCAACCGCAATACCTGCGCCGGCGTGGGCTCTAACGCGTTAACGTTAAACGTATACTTAATATCTGTCAGCGAACCGTTAGCCCGATTACCGTTTAACAACAACCAATAAGAGCGCCCGACCAATCCCTCAGCTGAATCCATCCACACCAAAGTAGCGTCAAATTGATCGGCCATTGCACACGGACTGTCTGCGGCGACGATGATGTCGCCCCGAGAGACATCGAGCGCTCGATCGAGGGTCAACGTCGCGGCCTGACCTTTCGCTAGTTGTGGCAGTTCCCTGTGCCCGAGCAGAATACGTTCAATACACGCGATCTGCCCTGAGGGTAGCACTTGAACCTGATCTCCGGGTTTGCTGGTGCCTTCGGCAAGGGTGCCGCTAAACCCACGAAAATCCGCGTTCGGTCTATTCACCCACTGCACTGGAAACCGCATCGCTTGGGAGGATTGAGCAGGCGCGATGACGACATGCTCCAAGTGATGCAGCAGCGCCGGACCCTCATACCAAGGCATATTCGTTGAATACTCAACCACATTATCACCGCACAGAGCAGACACCGGAATGGCGGTAACGTCGGTAAAGTCCAAACGCTTAGCGAAGCTGTGGTACTGAGCCAGAATCTCTTCGAACACGGCTGAGTCGTAGTCCACCCGGTCCATTTTGTTAACCGCCAGAACCACGTGCCGCACGCCCAACAGCGAGGCAATAAAAGAATGCCGGCGAGTCTGATCTAAGAGACCTTGCGCAGCATCCACCAAGATAACCGCCAAGTCTGCGGTCGACGCTCCCGTCGCCATATTGCGAGTGTACTGTTCATGGCCCGGCGTGTCGGCGACGATAAATTTACGTCGCGCGGTCGAAAAAAAACGATACGCCACATCGATCGTGATACCTTGCTCACGCTCGGCCGCCAGGCCATCGACCAACAATGCAAAGTCGATGGCTCCGGCCTGAGTGCCCTGACGTTTCGACTCTTCCTTTAGTGCCTCAACCTGATCACTGAAGAGCACTTGAGCCTCGAATAACAGGCGACCAATAAGCGTGCTTTTACCGTCGTCAACCGATCCACAGGTCATAAAGCGCAGTAAGTCGAGATTACTTTGCGCCTCAAGGTACCGCTGCACCGCTGCACTCTGTTTGGTGGGCGACGGCGCAGGCATTTAGAAGTATCCCTCTTGTTTCTTTTTCTCCATCGACGACGATTCGTCAGTATCGATCGCCCGACCCTGGCGTTCGCTGGTGTGGCTTTGCAGCAACTCCAGCAAAATGTCATCCAATGTTTTGGCTGCGGACACCACTGCCCCGGTAAGTGGATAACAACCAAGGGTGCGAAAGCGCACCTGTTGCATGCGCACTTGCTCTCCGGGGTGCAACAGGAATCGATCATCATCGACCATCAGGATTAATCCATCGCGCTCGACAACCGGCCGTTTCGCAGCAAAATACAACGGCACAATGGCAATGCCCTCACGCCGGATGTATTGCCAAATATCCAATTCCGTCCAATTCGACAGCGGGAACACTCGAATGCTCTCTCCGGAGCGTTTGTAGCCGTTGTAAATATTCCACAACTCCGGCCGCTGGTTTTTTGGGTCCCAACGATGCGCTTCCGTACGGAACGAGAACACCCGCTCTTTGGCTCGGCTTTTTTCTTCATCGCGGCGTGCACCACCAAAGGCCACATCGAAAGCATGCTGCTCTAACGCCTGACGCAAGCCTTGGGTTTTCATCACATCTGTATGTACGGCGCTGCCATGATCAAAAGGATTGATATTACGCGCCACGCCCTCGGGGTTGACATGCACAATTAATGGCATGCCACTGGCTTGCGCCATGCGGTCGCGAAAATCGTACATTTGTTGGAACTTCCAGCGCGTGTCCACATGCAGGAGTGGGAACGGCGGAGGGCTTGGATAAAAGGCTTTCCGGGCAATATGCAGCATCACGGCACTGTCTTTACCAACGCTGTAGAGCATCACCGGGTTATCGGCTTGGGCTATGACCTCGCGCATTATATGAATACTCTCAGCCTCTAAACGCCCGAGATGGTCAAACTCGTTTGTTTCTGCTGCCAACTCCGGACCTCGCGCCAGACTTTCAACGGTCGCCCGAAGCGGCTGTACGTAAGCGCCTAAAGGCAGTTCTAGGGTAACTCCAGCATGAGTATGTAATTTATGATCGCCCTGCTCCGCTGCCCATTGCCGCATCCAGACTACGGCGGCGGCATGGGGCCAAAGCACAGCATCGCGACCATCTACCAGCGTCGTTAGCGCGTTACACCAACTGGATAAATCCAACCCGCCATCAATCCAGCACCAGCGACGGCTGTGCCGACCATCGTTCAACATCACCAGTGTCGAGGTGCCAACGTCCACGGTTTGTACAATCCATTGCGCTGTACGTGCGCGTTTGGCCCGCGTTTGAAACGACTCCGCTACCGTCATAACGAGACCACGGCCGTCTTCATTGCTGAGTTCGCTCACACCAAGCGTATCTGGCAGCCAGGGGAGATCGGCTAAAAAACGTTCAGTCGAACGCTTTGATCGCGCCGTGCTTGACGCCATTAATTCGTGAACCGCCGACGTATCCCAGTACCCACCACCGACTGGGTTGCGCAGCAGTTGCTGCTGTGAAGCGCTTAAAAAGTCCGGCATGACGTTAGCCGTGAGGCCCTGTGTGACGAGACGCGCCTTTCGCCGACGCTGTCGCAATGTGCACATTATAATCCATAGCCTTTGATTTACGCGAAATTTATGAATTATTCCGAAAATAATTCACTGGCATAGCATATTGCGACAAATCAGAAGCCCGCGACTAGGCCTTCTTTTCGATGATCTGATCCTCCTACATAGCCATGGGCTAACCGTTGGATCAGTTGCGCGCCGCCAAAGGTACTGGTGCGTTTATCAAAGCGCACTTTGTGCCCAAGCGCGCTCAGCTGTTTGGCGACCTCGGGATCAAAGCCCGGTTCGAGACCCACACTAAAGTCCTCAAAGACGTGCCAACGCGGCGCATCGCTGGCGGCCTGCGGGTTCTGGCCATGGCCGAAAACTCGAGAGATCATTTGCACATGTCCCTGGTGTTGCATGTGTCCACCCATCACCCCGAACGCCATTTCCGGCAGACCCTGTGCGGTCACAAAGCCAGGGATGATTGTATGGAACGGCCGCTTATTCGGGCCAACTGAATTGACGTGATCCGCATCGAGTACAAAACCGCTGCCGCGGTTCTGCATAGCGATGCCGGTTCCGGGAATTACAATTCCCGACCCAAAGGCGCGAAAGTTCGATTGAATAAACGACACCATCATGCCACTAGCGTCCGCGGTGGCGAGGTACACCGTATCGTGCCCGACCGGTAATACAGCCGGTGGCAACGTCATCGCACGCTCGGTCACGGCGGCAGCCGCCCTTCGCAAACTGGCTTCGTCCAGTAATGCTTCGACACTCACCGTCATGGCCGCAGGGTCCGCGAAGCGCTTCGCGGCCGTCGCCGTGGCAATTTTCATAACCTCAATTTGCTGATGCACCTCTGCCACCGAGTCCAGCGCTTGATCGGGCAAATGCTGCAACAAGCCCAACGCAATTTGTGCCGCCAAACCCTGCCCATTCGGTGGAATTTCGTGCAGCTCAATATGCTTATAGCGCTGGCTAATCGGCGTCACCCAGTCGGCAGAGTGGTCAGCCAGATCTTGCAGGGTCAAACAACCACCTTGAGCGTCGCTTGCCGCAACAATCGCTTCAGCCAATTCTCCCTGATAAAACGCAGTGCCCTTGGACTCCGCAATCAGCCGCAGTGAACGTGCCATATCTGGACGCTTGAACAGTTCACCGGCCTTCGGCGCAGGAAGAAAATGTTCTCCGAACGCATCAAACTCTGCGTAGTGGGATTCGAGCAACTGCCAGTAGAACGCGGTTTCAGGACCGACTAAAAATCCACCCTCAGCGTAGTCAATGGCCGACTCGAACAGATCGGCGAACGCCAGTCGACCATATCTGTCGCTGAGTGCCACCCAACTACTGACCGCGCCAGGGACGGTGACGCTGTCCCAACCTAACTCCGGCATCGTGCTTAAACCGCTAAAACGATCGGTCGTCCACCCTGCAGGCGCCCGGCCTGAGGCGTTAAGCCCCACTACCGCGGTGCCGTCCCAAAGCAAGCAAAAGGCGTCGCTCCCCAGGCCATTGTTATTCGGCTCAACCACCGCCAAGGTGATGGCGGCCGCCAGCGCGGCATCCATGGCGTTACCGCCCTTGTGCATAGCCCGCAAGCCCGCCTGCACTGCCAACGGCTGAGACGTGGCAACTAAATTGGCGGCAGCAACCGGGGCGCGGGCAGAGGCATAAGGTAGATTTGGATCGTACATAACTGAGCAATTGAAGTGGGCAGTTCAGAGCAAACCACGCTCACAGAAGTGGCGCAACACCGCAGCAATAACCAACCTATCGCTCAGTCGTTTGCCTCGTCACGCCGGCAACAGAAATGGCGCCGCGCAAGCTCGTGCACCACGATCTCAACGCGCGATCAAAACGCGATTTCATCTTCCATAGTGTGCCGCGAGAATACGAATTTCCTCGTCAGTAAGGTCCTTAGCCATGCCATACATGATCGGGTTGGCACGCTTTTCTGATCGATATGCCTTCAACTGTAAACGCAAGTAGCGCTCCCATTGGCCGTTAAGATTCGGGTAGATGTCAGCAATAGCCTTACCGTCCGCACCATGACAGGCGATACAACCCTTCTCCGCAGCCAAAGCGCCACCGTCAACGGGTTCACCGGAACAAGCGCACAACGAGAGCACTGCGCCAATCAACGCTACTCGGAAAATTGATTTCGATGTATTCACGGCCAACCTCAATTCGCTTGACGACTAAAATATTCAGCCAGTCTTTGTATGTCTTCATCACTCAGTGCAGCGGCTTGGGCGTTCATCTGATTTCCCGGCTCTTGGCCATCGCGAAAATAGTTTAGGCGACTAACCAGGTAACCTACGTTCTGGCCGGCAATATTCGGATAGCGATCCGAATCGGCTAAGCCCGTTACGCCATGACAAGTTACACAGTGATACTTCCATGCGAGCTCCAGGTCCTCGTCTGCCCAAGCCCCAGTCGTCGAACCCAGGAGCATGCATGCGGCTACAGCCCAGATTGGAAAGAGATTTTTCTTTAGACCACTAAGGTCAAAATCTGCCATCTTGTTTTTTTCCTCAGAGTTATACCGTTCTTTCGCGCTGTGCAACAAACCCGACCACTAGGCTGCCGCACATTCAGCGCCCGCATCAGGAAGCCGCGCGTTCCAACCTGTGGGACTAGCTCTGCCATTCCTCGTTCTTGGGGTCCTTGTGAGTGCCATTTGAGACCCCATGAAAACCCCTCGGGCGATGGCTCTATCATGCCCTATTCGCTTACGCTTGCACGCCAAACGCGCTTTTTTAAACGGCTGTTAGCCTTAGTCTAGCCTTGTGCCAACAAGAAGACATTGCCATCTGCCAGAACACGGTTCGGTGTCGTTTCCCGTTGCTTGCTGGCGCTCCCGGCGGCCATGAGGCGACCCCAATTCCGCGGCGGATTTATACCATAAGCGCTTTTCAAAATCTTCGAAATTCACACGGTTTTGACACAATGGCAAAGGTGCGAGTGGACTCTGGATCAAGGCGTTGCTCTCTCCCGAGTAGCCAAGTTCCGCTCGACCATGGCTGTACCCAAGCCGCTGCCAGAAATCGCAAAAACGCCCAGCCCAAAACGGCTGCGCCACAGCGTTAATGCCCTAGCAACGCTCACGAACCTTTGACGGCTAAAACCGTAAGTTGACCGTGGCCTTTGATATCGGAAGGACTATGTTAGGTGTTGCCATAATTGGTGCTGGAATTTGCGGCCTGCGTTGCGCCGAGGTATTGCAGGACGCCGGCATTACGGTAAAAATTTTTGACAAGGGCCGAGGGGTTGGTGGCCGCCTGGCGACACGCCGCCACGCACATTGGCGCTTCGATCACGGCGCCCCAAGTCTGCACGGCGACGGCGACGGATGGGGCGACAGAATAAGTCGCTATCCACGCTGGCATTGCGGCGACAACACGACTTGGCACCACCTACCTACAAGCGGCATCAACCAGCTGGCGAAAGATCTGGCCGGTCAACTTCATGTTCAATTGAACTGTCAAATCGACAGTATCGAACACCGTGGCCATGGATGGCATTTAATCGACCAACGCGCAGTCACATACGGCCCCTTTCCAACGCTGATCGTCACCGCTCCCTGCCCGCAAACCCACGCTCTAATAAAAGCTGTCGATTCAACTTTATTCGAGCAATTGTCCACAGTCCGCATGAGTCCTGCGTGGGCGATGATGCTCGTCACCGGAGAACCGATTATCGCGGCCCCAGAACTGCGCCCGAATCACCGTTTAATTCGGCGCATCAGCGCTGAATCTTCCAAGCCCGGGCGCGCACTTGACACAGGAGAATACGGCTACGTGGTGGAGGCTACGGACGAGTGGAGTAGACAGCACGAAGAGGACAGCCCTGCTGCAGTGGAGACAAGCATCCTTAGCGCACTGCAGTCTATTGCCAAGACTTCGTTTAATCCGCTGCACTGCGCCGTTCACAGGTGGCGTTATGCGCAAACCGAGCAGCCGCTGGACCAACCCTACCTCTTCGATCCAAAACTCCAGCTGGCGGCGGCCGGCGATTGGTGTTTTGGGGAAGGTGCCGGCGGCGCCTATCGCAGCGGCGAAGCATTGGCCATGGCACTGCTGGGCGCCGAGTAGCAGGTTTTATGAGCTGCGAGCGCCTCAGCCGAAGGCTCTTTATTCACGCAACGCCTAAGCTGACGGTTCCTTGACGCGGTCTTCTGCTAACTCTGACGCCAGTGCCCTTTCCGCATCAGCGATAAGGCTGACCATAGTGATGTTGCAAACGATTTGGCGCTCTAGCTGGGTCACATCCTCTGCAATCCAACCCATAATACGTACACAGCCGTGGTAAGTGGGTTCAAAAAAGTTCCGGTCTACCAATACGATTAAGCGGTTGGTATTCAGGCTCAGCAAAACGAGTAAGAGCACGAATATCGCCAGCCCTCGGAACCAGCGCGCAGACAGCACATTCATCGCAAAAACCCCTGAGTAACTCGGGCAACTATTGTGGCCATACTTTTACGTTGACCATATACTAACTCGCTGTTATTCACCAACACAGGCAACGCTGGCGTGAAGCTACTGGGTTTTATTTTTTCACCTCTGGTGTTTGGAGTGGCATTTTTAACGCCCCTAATCAGCCAGTGTTTAGTCGCGCTGAACTGGCAAATTCCCGGCGTCGACACGATCTGGGTTGGCCTTATACTGGGTGGCGGCCTCGGGCTGATGGCGCACCTTCGTGGTTCCTGGTTCTGGGTAAAGTGATGCGCAATCTCGACTACTCGAATCTATCCGACATTACCGATATCGACAAAGCCGAGCGCTTAATTGCTGCCAAGTACACGCGAATTGTGCCTTGGGGCGCTGTGGTTTGGGCCTTCAGTAATTTAACCATCTGGCTGTCGCTATGGCCTCTGGTGCTACTTGATATCATGCCGCTTTGGCTGGGCTTCATCATCGCCTCGATCAACGTCAGCCTTTGCTACCTACCCTCTCATGAAGCCCAGCACAACATTATTGCCCGTAAAGGCCAGCGCCTACGGTGGCTTAACGAACTGGTAGGACATGCCTCAGTTATTCCTTTAGCGCAGCCCTATCGCGTCCTGCGCGACACCCATATGGAGCATCACGCTCATACCAACAACCCGCAGTTGGACCCAGATTATTCAGTTCATGCACCGAATGACTTCGCATTTTTGATTAACAGCATTAGGCGCCGCCAACCGGGCTCCGACGCTAGTGAGGATTATGCAAACGCCCTGATTCGCAAGGGTAAAGGTCACGTACTTGTAGATGCGCTGATTTATAACTTTGTGTATCTAGGCTTTCTGGCGGGTATGGCTTGGAGTGGCTACGCTCTCGAGGCGGCGCTACTGTGGTGGCTACCGCGGCATATTGGGCTCACCTACATCGAGTACTATTTAAGCTGGGCGCCTCACCATCCGGGCAGCGCTCAGGGTCGCTATCAGAACACTCGGGCGTTCAAAAGCCAACTGGGCAATCTACTGTCGTTAGGCATGCAGTACCACATCGTTCATCATCTGTACCCGCGCATTCCGCTGAGCAAAACACCGGCTGCGTACAGAGAGCTAAGACCCATACTGCAGCAACGTGGTTGCGATCTCGGTGGTTTATAAACCAACAACAAGGCTCGTCTAGCAAGCAATAATTAGGCGCTGGCATTCGCGCTCAACTCCCCTCAATATGTCGATTAAATATCGTTGGGGAGCGAGTATGGAAAAGCAAAAAACGGCCTGGTTCCTGCGCGGCAATTGGGCGCCAACCCAGCAAGAGCACGACACCACTGAACTCAAAGTTGAAGGCAGCATTCCACCTGAACTGAACGGCGTCTATGTGCGCACTGGGCCTAATCCTGCATCGGGCAGCGGCGATCATTGGTTTCTCGGAGACGGCATGGTGCATGGCATTCGCATCCAAAATGGCAACGCCCTGTGGTATCGCAACCGCTTTGTGCAGACACCCGACATCACCGATCCACTCACCGATCCAATGGCCGGACTGGGAGATTTACGCCGTGGTAAGGGCAACACCCACATCATGGCCCACAACAAAAAAATTCTATGTCTGGAAGAGGCGCACTGGCCTTGGACAATTGATGCCGACCTAAACACCGTTGGGTATGAAAACTTCGATGGCGCTCTGACCTGCTCGATGACCGCACACCCAAAAATTTGCCCGCTTACCGGCGAGTTGCTGGCGTTCAGTTATTTCTCCTTTGAACAGCCTTATTTGCAGTACATTCGAGTTGGAGCGGATGGCAAACTGAAACAGATCGAGGGTATCGAACTGCCCGAAATGGTCATGATGCATGACTTCAACATCACCGAGAACTACGTCATTTTTATGGATTTGCCTCTGGCGTTGGATCTCAACTTACTGGCCAGCGGCATCCCGTTCCGCTTCAAGCGCGAAAATCAGGCGCGTCTGGGCGTTATGCCCCGCAACGGTTGCGCCGAGGATATTCGTTGGTTTGAGATCAATCCCTGCTACGTATTTCATCAGGTCAACGCCTGGGAACAGGGCGACATCATCACTTTGTTCGTATCGAAGCAGAATTCTGCCTTTGGCGCCGACTCTGGGGACTTTTCTGAAGTGTCACGTCTGCACCGCTGGCAGATCAACCTCGCCACGGGTCAAGTTACAGAGGAGAAGGTCGACGACCGTCCCGGTGACTTTGGCCGAGTAAACGACCGCTTCGTCGGCCAACAAAGCCAATTTGGCTACTTAATGGCCCTGGATGGCGAAGGCAACAGCGAGGAGCCAAGCTATGGACCCAAGCTCTACCAGTACGATTTAATCAGCGGCCACTGTAATGAGCACGACTTGGGCGCGGGCACCCGCGGCGCAGAACCCGTGTACGCACCGGTTCCATCTTCAAAAGCTGAAAACGATGGTTGGGTTATGTGCTTAGTGCACAACGAGCACGCCAATAAATCGAAACTCGTCATCATTGACGCCGACAACTTTGCAGCGGCGCCAGTGGCCAGCATTGAACTGCCCTATCCGGTACCCTATGGCGCCCACGGCAACTGGATAGAGGACCGGCAACTGAACTAACCGCTCGGTTCAGTCACCCAGCAAACCGACCGCATAGTAGGAATCCACGGTATCTCTGACAGTGGTTTCTAGATCGAAGGTCTCCAGACCGAGTTCTTGCTTCGCCAGCAGGCAATACGCGCGCGGCGCGTCATAGGTCGGCTTAGCCGGTACTTCATCATTGTCTGCCTGCATCGGCTCGCCGCCGATTTCGTCAACCATAGGGAACAGGGATTGCAGCAGCGCTTGCAACTGCCAGGTAAATAACTCGCCGCTGCGATCCGCCGCCGCGAGGATATAACGACTGCCGTTCGCGCCCTCGGTGGTCTCCATACACAAACGGTGCGCACGGGCGACATCTCGCACATCCACACAATTCCATAACATGCGCCCTTCGCGCCCGCCTTTGTAAGGCTGCCCCTGCATCATGCGCTTGATGTGATTTTGCCAGCTCCAGCCTTGGTCATTGTTGCTCGCGATCAACGGCCCAATAACGTGTAACGGCAGAATCGCCAGTGCTTCAAAACCGCCGTCGGCCTCGGCTTCCGCATAGATGAGTTTCTCGGTATTGGCTTTGGCCATGGCATAAGCAATATCGCGATCTTTAGCAATCTGCTCTTCGCTCCAGCGGCCTTTATAGGCATCTACGTTATCGCCACACCAATCTTTCTCAGTAAACACATAACCTTCGGGACGCGGATGTCCAACGGCCGCAAAAGACGAAGTAAAGACAAATCGTTTTACGCTCCCTGAGCGTTTGACCGACTCGATCACATGGGCGTTTTCTTTGAAACAGCCGTCGTAGACTTGTTGTGGCGTTTCGCGGTTAAAACCCACCGTTGCCCCCGCATGGATCACTGCGGAGCAACCCTTAAAGGCCTCGTCGTAGCTACTCGGCTTAAACAAATCCGCCTCGTACAGCGACACCTGACCACGCAAACCGTCATTGTTCAGATCGAGCAAGTGAGCGGTCTTGGCCGGATTACTGGCATCGCGCACGCAGGCGCGCACCTCGTAGCCCTGCTGCATACAATCGTAAACAATCCAAGAACCGATATAGCCGCTGGCGCCGGTTACCGCGATCGGTCCATCCGCCGGCGACACCGCGTATTTATGAGCAGACATGCTTAACCCTCCAAGAAATAATTTACGTAACTCGTTCAGTGACCTCTGCGGTCGCGCCAGATCGTCCAGCCACGCCGCAGGGCCTCGACATAGCGGCCATTCAACAACGCCAACAAACAATCGATTTGCGCGAAACTGACTTTACCGCGCTGAAATAGCACAATCGCCCGTAACGGCATATTTTCGGCCATTTCAGTGAACATTTTGCGCGTGGTCGCGTCGGCCTTAGCCAAGCCCATACCCCCCAAAAAGGCATTGGTGAGCTTCGCTCGAAGCTGTGAGCCGAGCCATGTCGCACCCAGTTCACCCACAGACGAATTGCGGTGGAAAGGGCGTGCGGCTTCGCGTCGAGGTATCGGCGCATTCAACATTTGCGCAAACGCCAAATCCGAGACGGCTAATCCCTGAGACGCATCTGCAGGCAGAAACTCGGGGGCCGAAACTGCAGTCGCCAGACTGCTGGGCACATCCACCGAGGCTACGTTCAACATTTTTGTCACCCGAATGTCGCGACTGGAGACGCCGACACGCAACTCCACCGCGCCGGCTTCCAAAACCCAGCATTGTGCGCCGTGGTCAAAGATCTGAAAGCTTTCCGGCATTAACTGAATGTTCACCGACCCGCTGGCACCCGCGGCCAAGTGCAGCTTGGCAAATCCGCAAAGCTCCTGTTCGGGGCGGTGCACTGTGCTGTTCTTCATGTGGCGATAAACTTGTACGACCTCCGCACCCGCCACGGCACCCGTGTTCTGCACCTCCACAGTTAAGGTGACCGAGCCCTGGGCAGTCAATGTATCGTTTGACAAGATAGCCTGTGGCAGATCGAATCGGGTATAGCTCAACCCATGGCCAAACGGGAACAACACCGATCTCTGGGCGGTATCGAAGTAACGATAGCCCACATACAAGCCTTCGCGATACTGCATCTGTCGATACGCACCCGGGAACCAGGGCTGCGAAGGAATATCTGCCAGTTGCTCAGCAAAGGTTTCTGCTAATTTACCGCTGGGGTTCTGCTTTCCCATCAACACGTCGGCGATACCGCCACCCGCGGCTTGACCGCCGAGATAAGCCTCGAGCACCGCACCAACCTCAGCCACCCAGGGCATTTCTACCGGCGCGCCGTTGGCGAGCACAACAACAGTGCGTGGGTTAGCCGCTGCCACTGCCTGAATCAACGCATCGTGCTGCGGTGGCAACTGCATATGCTCGCGGTCGAAGCCCTCAGACTCGTAAATTCCCGGCAGTCCCGCAAACACTACGGCAACATCAGCAACAGCGGCGGCATTCACGGCCTCGTCGATGAGCGCTTGATTCGGTTCGCTGTAAACGGGGTCGTATCCTGCGGCGTAGGTGATCGATTGCGTGTACTCAGCCAACACGGCAGCGAGCGTGTCGACCTTTGTCGGACGTACCTGGGAACTGCCTGCGCCCTGAAATCTCGGCTTTTCTGCAAATGCGCCGATCAGTGCAATAGACTGGCGAGTCGTCAGTGGCAGCAACCCATCGTCGTTCTTCAGCAACACACAACATTGCGCCGCAGTATCTCGGGCCAGTTGGTGCTGAACGTCGGGATCAGCGGCTATTGACCGGGTTTGTCGGTGCTTCGCCGACAGACTTAAGGCGACGTTGCGCACAACGACCCGGTCCAATGCGGCCTCGTCTAATTCGCCAGCCTGCACTGCTGCAGCCACCAGACCATCGGTGATACCGCCACTGTTGGGCATCTCTAAATCAAGCCCAGCTTTAACGCCAAGTACTCGATCGTTGGTCGCGCCCCAGTCCGTCATAACTGCGCCGTCAAAACCCCACTCTTCGCGCAGCACCTGATTTAATAGCCAGTCATGCTCGCTGCAATAGACCCCGTTTAAACGGTTATATGCACACATTACAGTCCACGGCTTTGACGTCTTAACCGCGATCTCAAAACCCTTTAGGTAAATCTCGCGAAGGGTACGGTCATCGACGATGGCGTCCATATACATGCGGCCGCGCTCTTGGTTGTTTACCGCAAAGTGCTTTAAGCAAGCACCAACGCCCTGAGATTGAATACCTCGAACTAAACTGCCGGCGATGTGACCGTTTAAGAACGGGTCCTCGGAAAAGTATTCGAAGTTACGCCCACACAGCGGGTTACGCTTGATATTCAAACCCGGGCCCAATAGCACACTGACGTCCTCATCAACACAGGTCTCGCCTAAGGCCTCGCCAACGCGCTGAATGAGCTCCATATCCCAGGAACTGGCCAGAGCCGACGCGGTCGGAAAACAGGTCGCTGCAACGCTGCGATGAGCGCCGAGGTGGTCTGCCTGTTGCGCCTGCTTACGCAGTCCATGGGGACCATCCGTGACCATAATTTTTTCGATACCCAGTCGCGGCAGATCCGCCAGGTGCCAAAAATTCTGGCCGGAACAAAAATCGGCTTTTTCGACCAAGGTCATCTGGCCTACCAAAGCCTCAGCGGCGGCGAGCGCCTCTGGAGAAAAAGGATGATTCACAGTCCGAGCACCAACTTAGCCATAATGTTTCTCTGCACCTCGTCACTACCACCGGCAATGGAACTGGCACGAAAGTTAAAGTAATTGGTAAACGCCATCACGCCGGCTTCTGGGCCGACCATTGCGACATTACTGCCTACCGAGCGCGCTTGCGGCTGGTGCACTCCCGCGTAGTGGCCCGTTGCGGTCACCGCTAATTCGCTTATCTGCTGTTGCACCTTGGCCGATAACGCCTTCATTACCGACGACTCTGGTCCCGGGTTCTGGCCTTTCGACAGCGCGGCCATCAATCTAAATTCTGTGTACTGGATCGCTTCCAACTGCACTTCGGCCTCTTCCAGTTGACGCTTAAACGCTGGATCTTCCGCAACCGTGCCAGTATCCAGAGCGATCGACTCAGCCAGTTTACGCACCCTTTGCAACGCCACTTTTCGCGCCGCATTGCCGCCGGTGGAACCGCCGCGCTCAAACTCCAACAAATATTTCGCGACCTGCCAGCCTTTATTCTCTGCGCCCACGATATTGCGCTTGGACACTCTGACGTCGTCAAAGAAAACCTGATTCACCTCGTGGCTGCCCGACGCAAAGACGATGGGTTCTACCCGCACACCTGGGGTGTGCATATCCATCAGCAGAAAGGTAATGCCCTCTTGCGGTTTACCGCTGTCGTCACTGCGCACGAGTAAAAACATTTTGTTCGCGTAATGCGCATGAGAGGTCCAGATTTTGCTGCCATTAAGCACAAAATCATCGCCATCCGACGTCGCGCGTAATTTTAGACTGGCTAAGTCGGAACCAGAGCCGGGCTCCGAGTAACCCTGACACCAATAGTCTTCGCCTGAGAGAATACGCGGCAGGTATTCGTCCTTCTGCGCTTGGGTACCACAGCCAATCAACATGGGGCCGCACATACCCAATCCCATGGGGGCGGTGTCTGGTGCGTTGGCCTCAGCTTTCTCAATAGACCAGATGTAGCGCTGCATTAAATCCCATCCGGTACCACCGTACTCTTGAGGCCAGCTGGGAGCGATCCAGCCCTGTTTGTGCAAAATGCGGTGCCAGACAATGTTGTGCTCGTAGTCTAGAAAAATCCCAGGACACAGGCGTTGCGCATCCCTAAGATCATCCGTCAGGTTGTCGTCAAGAAATCGCCGAACCTCATCGCGGAACTTTTCGTAGTGCGGCGCAAACCCTATATCCATCGGTCTCTCCCAAAAACCCACAACGCGTCGGTGCGCACAAGTCGTATTCGTGCCCTGCGTTCAACCACGCTCAAATCGATCCGATCCCCCCTACACAGAGGTACTTGATCTCTAAATAGTCATCCAGTCCGTAACGCGACCCCTCGCGCCCGTTGCCCGATTCTTTGATCCCGCCAAACGGCGCCATTTCATTCGACACAATACCCTCATTAACGCCGACAATACCGTATTCCAGCGCCTCGGCGACCCGCACCATGCGCGCCGCGTCAGCGGTATAAAAATACGCTGCCAAACCAGCCTGAGTGTCGTTCGCAAGATGTATCGCCTCGGCCTCCGAACTGAAACGCAATAGCGGCGCGATGGGGCCGAAGATCTCCTCCTGAGCGACGCGCATCAGTGGGGTCACATCGGTCAACACCCCGGGCTCTATAAAACCTGCGCCCAAGCTCGACGGGCCACAACCACTGCGCACGCGCGCACCCTGCGCCACAGCGTCGCTCACCAAACTGGCAACTTTTTCCGCCGCACCTCGATGAATCAATGGACCCATCGTCACGCCGGCTTGGCTGCCGTCGCCTAATTCAAACGCCTCGACACTACGTGCCAGCTTCTCGACAAACGCGTCATAAATTTCATCGTGAACAAGAATACGATTAGCACAAACACAGGTCTGTCCGGCATTGCGGTATTTTGACGCAACCGCTCCAGCCACCGCGGCGTCCAGATCCGCATCGGCGAAGACGATAAACGGCGCGTTGCCACCCAATTCCATTGTTGTTCGCTTCATAGTGGCCGCACAGTCCGCTGCGAGCATTTTGCCCACACGGGTAGAACCCGTAAAAGTCAGCTTGCGCACCTTGGTGCTACGCGTCAGCGCCTGGCCGATCGCTTCTGTTTCGCCACAAAGGACATTAATGACACCATCTGGAATACCCGCCTGCATGGCGAGATCCGCTAACGCCAGTGCTGATAACGGCGTCTCGTTCGCGGGCTTGCACACCACAGTGCATCCAGCGGCCAAGGCCGGCGCAATTTTTCGTGTCAACATGGCATTCGGAAAATTCCACGGCGTAATACACGCCACAACCCCAACAGGCTGCTTTAGCGTTATGACACGCTTGTCGGCACTTGGCCCGGGAATCGTGTGGCCATAGATGCGTTTCGCCTCTTCGCTAAACCATTCGATATAGCTGGCACCATAGGCAATCTCCGCCCTAGCCTCAGCCAGCGGCTTACCCTGTTCTAAAGTCAACAGCTGAGCCAACTGCTCCTGTTGCGCCATGACCAAATCGAACCAGCGTCGCAATAACGCCGCCTTCTCTTTAGCCGGCCGTGCCGCCCATCGCGCTTGTGCATTACTGGCGGCATCAATGGCTGCGACTGTTTCCGCAGCACCACAATTAGCAACCCGAGCGATCACGCTTTGACTCGCCGGATTGACCACATCAAAACAACGGCCATCCTCGGCGGGCACCCAAGCGCCGTTGATCAAAGCTTGGTATTTAAGCCAATCTGGAAGTGCGGGATGCGTCATCACGCGACCTTGCGACGACCCTGCAGAATCAGTTCAACCAGTTTTTCGCCATGGGTGTTTTGCGGAAAATGGCCGGCTTCCGCAACAGCGTCGAAGGGCGCATTCATTTGCCGCGCCCATTGCCGACCCCAACTCTCAACAAAGACATCATCCATACAACCCCAAATAAAATGGCAGCCCTTGTTCCAGCTCAAGAGCGTTTTATAGTGCAAGGTTTGTGCGGCGGCGTTGCCGTTATCCAAGCTGTCCAACGGGATCGACAAGGGAAAACGCCTAAACCCGTTGTATCCCGCGTCCGGCAAACCCTTATATGGCGCAGAAAAACCCCGATACATAGCCGCCGCCGCACCACTCAATTTAGGATCTTTACCGTGCATAAACGCAGGCACGTATTGTTCTCGGGACATAAGTCCAGCAGACATGACCATCATTAGCGCCAAATCAGGCTCTGCTCGATCGAAATTGCCGCCCTCGTGCCAGTTCGCGTTCCAACGCGCTATGCCCTCGGAATATTCATACTCCGGATGGTGCAGCCAGGTATTCATGATTACCAAGTGATCAAAACGTTCGGGCATCATTGCCGCCTGAGCTAACCCAGTGGGCCCGCCCCAGTCCTGACACACTAGGGAAATATTGTGTAAGTCCAGTTCGACGATGAGCGACGTTAACACCTCTGTATGCCGCGCGATCGTATACCAATGCACATCCGTGGGTTTATCCGAGCGGCCAAAACCAAGGTGATCCGGCGCAATGCAGCGGTATCCGGCGGCCACCAACCCGGGGATCATGTTGCGATACAAATACGACCAAGTCGGCATGCCATGCATGAGCAACATTACCGGCCCGTCTTTCGGGCCTTCATCCACATAATGCATGCGCAAGTCCTGCCACATGTGATAATTAGGCGCATAGGTAAAGTCCTGCAAATTTTGAAAATTTTCTTCTGCAGTCCGCACAAAATCTGTCATTACCCAGCTCCCCTTTACCTGTCGTTCTATGGCGGTCCGTTTCAGCCTCGGCGCATAAGTATCAATACCGATAGGCGAAATATATCTCGACACCACATTCTTTGCGCGCAGAGTTTACCGCGGTGTA
>DEBN01000160.1:2161-4296 GCA_002348825.1 Gammaproteobacteria bacterium UBA2955 | reverse complement strand
GCTGCTGCGGTCTTTCGAACTCCCGCTACCAAGCCAATTGCTCATACTTCGCGACGTTGGTTATGCTGTGTTACCGGTCGTCACCAATCCGAACCGCCATATACAAGAAGATGCTATGAACCCACCAACTGCCCAACACGAGGTCGCCGACGACGTGCTCGACGCCATCGACTATTGCTATGAGCAAGGCTGGACCGACGGCCTGCCGGTAGTGCCACCGGAGGCCAGCCGGGTCGAGGCGATGCTGCAAATGGAGGGACGGCCCCCAGCAACTGTTATCGCCCATCACCCGGCCACACAAATCGATCTGACCCTACAGGGCGCAGCGGTCAACGCGGTCATGGCGGGATGTTTACCCGAATACTTCCCCGTTGTGGTCGCGGCATTTGAAGCCATGGCAAAAAAACCCTTTAACTTCCACGGCAGTACCGCCAGTACCGGTGGCTCCGCGCCACTGTTAGTGGTCAGCGGCCCGATTGTCGATGACATCGGCATGAACGCCGGGGTCAATTTATTCGGCCCTGGCAACCGGGCTAACGCCACCATCGGTCGCGCGGTACGACTTATCATTTTGAACATATTCCGTATGACCCCCGGCATTGCAGACAAATCCACCCAGGGCAACCCCGGTAAATACAGTTTTTGTATTGCAGAGCGGGCAGATAAAACGCCGTGGCAATGCTTGAACGAAGAACTCGGGTATCCAAAAGAAATCAGCTCCGTGACCGTTTTCGCTGGAGGCGGGTTCGTCAATGTCGAGAATCACGGCGGCCAGAGCGCCGAGGCTGTGCTGGAAACCATCGCCGACGCCATGGCCAACTGCGGTTGCATTAGCATCGGCCAAAGTGCGGTAATTCTGTCTCCGGAACATGCCGAAATCGTCGCCAACAGCAACTTCAGCAAAGCCGACACTTGCCAGTTTTTGTTCGAGCATGCGTCGCGTACCGAGACCACGTTAAGACGGATCGGAAAATTCAGCCCGCGCGAATATGCCTTGCAGGCACGGGAAGACTGTCACCGCGGATTGAGCGCAGATGACATATTACTGGTGGTCGGCGGCGGCGACGCCGGCGGTCACTCGTCCTTTATTCCCTCATGGAGCCGCACCCGCGCATCGATGATGCAAAGCGAGGCCATCGGAGTGTGCGTCGATTGCTGATTGCAGTCCGAGCCTCTATCACCCTAATTAAGGAGACCACTATGCAACTCATAGATCCCACGGCGACAAACCCAACTCAAGATAATCAGCTCGCGCCACGTTTGGGCGCGCTAGCGAACATGCGCATCGGACTGTTATGCAACGGTAAAGCCAATGCACGGCCACTGTTGTTGAAGACCGCCGAGCTTTTCCGTGTCCATGATAAGTGCACGGTGCTTAACGATATGGTGTTTAAAACCAACGCCAGTGCGCCAGCAGAAGACGGTGTGATCGCGAGCTTGGCAGCTCGCAGTGACATCCTGATCACCGCCAACGGCGACTGAGGTTCTTGTTCGACGTGCAGTTTGCATGACGGCATCAGCTACGAACAATTCGGCAAACCCGCCGTGGTGCTGTGCACAACGCCATTTGAAGTGACCGCAAAGAATATCGCGCGCATGCTCGGGCTGCCCGACTACCCGTTTGCGCTGCTGCAGCATCCCCTGGGCAGCTGTACTGAAGAGCAGATCGATGGGCGCGCCGCAGACGCCTACCGGCAAGCAAAACAGATTTTACTGGCCACAAACTAGACGCAGCTGCGTCTGCAGTTGTTGGTCTATAGGCCTGCGGCTTGCCAGCTGTCGCTAATTATGGACTCAAGCATCGGAAACTGCTGGCGGTAGGACTGATCTAAACGCGACGTTGACTGGTCGATACTCAGAGTCGCTTGGCCCGGCCCGTAAGCTGGCCACGCTTGCGCCGCCATTTCAGGGCTACCTGAGCTGGCAAACGCCACCCAGGCCTTGCGCATAAACTCAGCGGTTTTATCGTATTCGGCAAAACCCGCGAGCAACGAAAAGGGCAAGCCGTTACCAAACACCATTAAATCGAGGGTATGAGCGGCACCAATAAATGGCGACGACCACTCGAACAGATAGACATAAGTCCCCTTCTCAGAATAACGCCGATGGCCCTCGGCAATACGCAGAGCGGGCAT
>DEBN01000160.1:0-1766 GCA_002348825.1 Gammaproteobacteria bacterium UBA2955 | reverse complement strand
TTGTTGGTACCGAGCCAGCACCTCAGACCGCCGCGCACCGGCTGCTGCAAAAACCTGCTGGGCACGACGCTCAAATTGACTGCCCTCAAGATCCATGAACAAAGCAAACAGATTCATTTCGTCGCGGCACGTGCCGATCAAATAATCAATGTCCGAGCCGATTCCAGAGTGCGTTGCGTCGACCGGATGCACAGGCATGTGCTCATTCAGTACCGGCAGATAGATCTGCGGCTGCTCCCACTCCACACGCGCTTGCAGACCCGAATATATGTCGACAAATTGGCGCCAGGGCACTTGCCGCAGAGCATCCAGATCACCCGGTCGCACGTTAACCTGATTTGTGACATGGCGGGCAATGGCCGTAGCAGTGCTCGGTCGTTGAACCGCGTGCCCGCCGCTTTGCAAAATTGCTTTGTGCACTAAACCAGCACACTGCGGTGTTGCAATAGCCGCCTGAGTTGCCACAGCGCCGCCAGATTCGCCAAACAAAGTGACGTTATTGGGGTTGCCACCAAAGGCGTGAATGTTGTCGGCTACCCACTGCAATGCACAGATAAGATCCTGCACACCAAGATTCCCCGGACCAACGCCGTCACCAAACAGTTCTTCCAGATATAAAAACCCCTCGGCGCCTAAGCGGCGATTACAGGTCACCAACACCACGCCTTCACGAGCGAAATAGCCGCCGTCATACAGCTCATTCGCGCCGCTGCCGGAGATCTGCCCACCCCCGTGAGCCCAAACCATAACGGGCAGATCCCGCGCGCTCGGATCGGGCGACCAGATGTTTAAATTTAAGCAATCTTCACCCTCGAGCAGGGCATCCGATGCCAAGCCACCTGTCTGTGGGCATATCTGGCCATAGCTGCAAGCCTGCAATACGCCCGACCACACCTCGCGTCGCACCGGGGCAGACCAACGCCGCTCGCCGAAGGGCGGCTGTGCATATGGAATGCCCAGAAAACGATGGACTCCTTCTACGATCTGGCCTTGCAGCTTACCGGCCGGCGCAGCGATCACCGCGGATTTTACAGGCGTTGGCGCACTGCAGCCGCCTCCCAGCAAGGTCGCAGCCGCGCTGCCAAGAATGAATTCTCGTCGGTTCATACTTATCGCTGTTTTCCCACTCTGACCGCTCGCAGACTATCAGGTGGATCGCCCTGCCGCCTCCGGCGGCCTGGGGGTGTTAAGAAAGGTCGCAACAAAGTGCACTAATATCACCAGCGCAAGGTCGCCAGACTGCGCCAGCAAGCGACTCAGGCCGATGCCGCCCAAGGCCGTCACAACACAGTGACTGAACTTCCAACGCAGAGAAAAGTAATGAATGGCTCCGAAAATAAAGTTGCTGATCAGTACGCCCGGCACCGGCCCAAGATGCGGTTCCAGCACAACCGGCAAATACAACCTGAAGGCGATTTCTTCAACCACAGAGATATAAAACAGGTAACCCACCCACAGCGACTGCCGACCGCCCAGGCCGTAATCACGCCATTTCAAGTATCCGACAAAGGCACTTAAAATCGTCAACACTGCAAGCAGGAAGACACCGGGGCTCTGCTGGACGGCAGATAGCGCATCCTCGAGTGCTGTCCCATTTTGGGTCAGCAGTAACATCAGAGCGGCGCAGCCCATCAACGCACCGTGCCGGTAAAGCACCTGTGCGAAGGTGGTCACGGGGGTCGTCTGGGGACTGTGATCTCGCTGCAATCGACCCATAATTGTTGTGCCTCCAAAGTTGGGCGTTCTTGCGCGCCCTGGTCTCGGCT
>DEBN01000161.1:18568-48638 GCA_002348825.1 Gammaproteobacteria bacterium UBA2955 | reverse complement strand
GAAACCAGCAATGGCAATGACCAACAGCAGCAGCGTGGCCATCAGGGTCTTTTCCAAAGCCACTGCTTGAAACAATTCGCCGTACTCCTCCACCCAGCTACTGACCGTAATCTCAGATTGCTCTGCCCAAAGATCCGTTGGGGCAGTTAAATCTGCCACTAACGTTTCAGCGTCTAACGCGTTATGTAACTGAAGGCGCAACCCTGTCTCTCCAAATCCGCGCCAAACCTCAGGGGATCTGGCGCCAAGATTTAGCAGCAGCAGCCCGTAATCCGGGTCGGCACCAAGTTCGAATGTCCCAACAACCTGCAGCCGTAACAACCGGGAACCGAGGCTCTCGCCCTTTGGAACACTCAATAACAGGCTCAAATTATCGCCCTGTAGCAAACCCAAAGCGCGCGCGAGGGGTCTACCGACCAATACACCATTAGGCGCCTCGCTTAGTGCCTCAAGCGCCTGGTTTGATAGCGCCTCAAGTAATTGTGGTTGCGCTTTGAATCCGCTCTCATCCAATGCAACCGCAGTCACTGGCTGAACCCTGCCGTTGTGCGTGATCACGCCAAAGCCGCGAAAATACGGTGCGATTTGTCGAATCCTGGAATCTGTCTCGGCAAATTCCAGCAGCTGCGGCGTCATTCGGGCGTCCGCTATGGTGATGTGGGGAATGGCACCTAACAAGCGCTGTTTAAGCTCCTGATCAAAGCCATTCATGACTGCCATTACCGCAGTCAGGGACATGACACCTAGGGTGAGTCCAATCACTGAAATCCAACTTACAAATCGCGAAAAACCGCGTCCACCGCGAGCGATCAGTCGTGTTGCCATCGACAAACTTAAAGGCACCGCGGCGGCCATCTACCTCACCGCGGAATGCAGGGGCAGTAATTTTCCTGCATCCAAGGACTCTACTCGATCAAACCGTTGCAACATGGAGACATCATGAGTGACCACCACAAAAGACGTACCCTGAGCCCTGCTGAGGTTAGACAGCAAATCCATCAAAATCTCCGCACTGGCTCGATCTAGACTGCCGGTGGGTTCATCTGCCAAAACCACTTGGGGTTTGTTCACCAGTGCTCTCGCAACAGCGACGCGCTGTCGCTCGCCGCCTGACAACGCACTAGGTAGATGACTCAAGCGATCCTCCAACCCCACTAACGCCAGCATCTCGCGGGCTGCCTTTCGCGCTGACGATTCGCCGATACCCAGCAGTCGCTGCGGCAGCGCAACGTTTTCCTCGGCCGAAAACTCGGCCAGCAAATGATGTTGCTGATACACAAAACCCATTTTCTCGCGGCGTATCCGAGCTCGACCATTAGCATCAGCGGCCAGCAAGTCGACCCCATCGATTTCTACAGTGCCGCTATCGGCAGAATCCAATCCAGCCAGCAAATGCAACAGACTGCTCTTACCCGAACCGGAGCGGCCGACCACGGCTAAATGTTCCCCTTTCACCAACTGCAGATCCACGCCCTTGAGCACCGGCACTTCCAGAGAGTTTTGCCAGAAGCTTTTATGCAGTCCTTGGGCCGTCAACATAACGCCGTCATTCATAGGCGAGCACTCTGGAGGGTAAAAGTTTAGCCGCACGCCAAGCGGGATAGACGCTCGCCAAAAATGCTAAGCCGATCGCAAATACAAATATGTTCAGCATATCCGTCAGCTGCACATCCACGGGCAAATAAGAAATAAAATACTGGCTCATCAAATCAAAACCTAGGATCCATTGCAGGAACGGAAAAAACTGCTCCAATCCGAGCGCCGCAAGCCAGCCTATTAACAAGCCCAGCCCGATACCACCGGCGCCCAACAACATCCCCAAAGAACAAAACAGTCCAACAATTTGAGCGCCCGTCGCGCCCATGCTTCGAAGAACCGCAATATCCGCTGTATGCCGCTCGACCATCATCATCAGACTAGACACCAGATTGAAGGCGGCAACGCCGATCAGCAATGAAAACAGCGCGAACATCGTGACCTTCTGGACGGCAATGGCTTGGTACAGATTACCGTAGGTGGACATCCAACTGCGCACACCGGTTGCGCTGGGAAATTGGGCGCGCATAAATCGCTGGGCTGTTGCGAAATCAAACAATCCCACTAAGCGACCATCAAGGCCATTTATGCGATTACCTAACTGCAACAATCCTTGCGCACTGCGCATACCGACAAAAACGCCTTGGCCATCGAGCTGAGAACCGCTGTCGAACACATCGACGACTTCAAAGCGCTTTTGGCGAACGATCGGGCCAGCAATGGACGCTTTAGGTTCAGCGAGCATGACCACGATACGGTCGCCCACGCTTACTCCGAGGCGTTTAGCGATGGATTGGCCTAACGCAATTGCAAAACGCTGCTGCTCCAGAATCGCAAGCGTGCCGGCAGCCGGTCCAGCTCCTAGAGCATCAACCGTTAAAAAGGAACCAACGTTACTCACTCGCGAATAATCCTGCGGATTCACGCCCTTCAATTGCGCCGTGGCGAGTTTTTTATTGGCTGCCAATACCACCGTTGCGTGAACTACGGGTACCAGATGCTGGATGCCGTTTGCTGCCAATGTTTCCGCGTCTACTCGGGTATCGGCCGGTGCAATTCCGCCGGGCAGAGATACCACGAAATGCGGATTTACCGCGAGCACCCGATCACGCAGTTCCCGGTCAAAACCATTGACCACAGAGAGCACCAGCAGCAGCACGCCGGTGCTTACGATCAGGCCCGCAAACGCGAGCTTACTGACGTAGGAAAAACTGCTGATCGGACTGAGCACAAACCTGAGCGCAAGAACCCAGCTCAAACTGCTCATGCGCGTGGTCCGATAGGCGTTGGCAATCTAGTCCCCGCGGCGGGTAGCCAGCCGATCAATAGTCTCTAGCCCAGTGTCGCATTGCTGAGGGTCGCCACCGCAGATCTCGCATTCCATTTCCATGCCCAGCGCTTTCATGCCGCCGCAACTTCCCGCAATCGGCTTGCGGCCAAAGACTACGCCCACGGCCATCAAAGCGACCATTAACAGCATAAATCCGAACGCGAAAAACAAAGTGGTCATTACTTGGCTTACTCCGCACTACTTAACAGATAGGGTTGCATGGGCGCAGTATACCGCTCAGCGACTGTAGCGTCGGCACTTTTTGTCAGGATTAGTACCGCAAGGTCACGCGCCTCCGCGAAGGCAAGCCCCTCCTCAACACCAAGTACCATCAGGGCCGTTGCGTAAGCATCAGCCCACATAGCACTTGGATGCACTACAGTCACAGAAACCACGTTATTGGATGCAGGAACGCCGCTTCTCGGGTCGATGACATGATCCACCCGCAACCCGTCAACCCGACGAAAATTACGGTAGTCACCCGAGGTCGCAACACTTTGATCAGACACACTAAGTACTCTTTGCACAGTACCCTGCCGTCCTGGCATTGGCGCTTCTATGCCAACGCGCCATGCACGGCCTTTGTTGTTCAATCCCGTCGCTCTAACCTCGCCGCCTATATCCACCAGAAAATGCTTACACCCGAGACCGGCGAGCACTTGGCTAACCTCGTCAACGGCTTGCCCCTTGGCGATAGCGGACAAATCGATATAGGTTGCGGCAAAACTTTTACGAATCTTCCCGTCTGGCAGCAGTTGGATATGCTGCATTCCAACGCTTGCGGCGGCCTCGGCTTGTAATAAGTCGCTGGGCGGCCACTGCTTTGGCTGATCTGGCCCAAAGCCCCAAAGATTAACCAGCGGGCCTACTGTGACATCAAATGCTCCGCCCGTATCTCGCCAAAGTTCCAGTGCAGCGGTCAGGGCCAGATCGAGGCGTTCACTGATGGGGCTAACTTGCTGTGCTGGCGCCCGGTTTAGCAGACTCAGCTCCGAGTCCTCTATGTACGTCGACAGACTTTGGTTGAATCTTATCAACTGCTGCTCTACGGCAAATTGGCTCGGTCGGCAGGCCTCCGACAGCGCATATTGGACACGGTAATAAGTGCCCATGGTCGAGCCCTGCATAGCTTCGTAAACCGGCCATTGCGATCCGCCGCAACCGCTCAGTGTTGCCGCGAGCAATAGCCAGATTCGACCATATCGTGGCCACTGCAACCCGTTCATACGGCTCCCATCGTCGATATCATCAGATACGGCACCATAACAAAATTGCGCCACCGACTGGCAACTCAGGGCAGCAGCCGATTACACTGGCGCGCTTGGAAATCGGAGTGACGGACTCACATGAATTCACCAAAATTTGCGTTTCTGGTTGTTGGTGCGGCCCTCCTTGGCTGGCTATGCGCGCAATTTTTGCCGCCCATGGAGTGGTTACAACAGCTCACCGAGCTGCTACGCAGCGCTTTTTTTGCGGCTCTGAAAATGCTTATCGCCCCGTTGATTTTCTTCTCGCTGATCAGCGGCGTTATGGAATTGCGCAATACCCGCAGCATGGGGCGCCTCGGCGCAGTCACCCTTGGCTATTATCTCTTTACCACTGCAATCGCTGTGACCATAGGCCTGATCGTGGTGTTTTTTATTCACCCCTGGACTGCCTTCGCGCCGCTGGTTGAAGATCCTGGCGCCTATGCCAGCGTCGGCGCAACAGCTCCACGCCTGATCGACCCCGGCGACGGCTCCTTATTTGCATTAGCTAACTCGTTATTGCAAAGAATGCTCAGCAACCCGTTCACCGCACTCGGTGAAATGAATATTCTTGGCATCCTTGTGGTCGCGATACTGTTCGGCACAGCCACCGCCCTGACCATACAAGATGACTCGCCATTGCCGCGGCTACTGTCGGATATTACTCAGGGTGTATACCGTCTTGCCGGCTGGGTACTAACAGCGCTACCACTGGGTTTATTCGCAGTGACCTATCAGCTTTCTGCACAGATTAATTTGGATACCGTTTCCGCCCTTGCACAATTCGCCGGCGTGGTATTGGGCGCAACCATGGTCCATGGCCTACTGATATTACCGATCCTGGCTTGGTGGGTATCCGGGATTGCACCCTGGCGCTTCCTGCGCCTGATCCTGCAGCCATTAATCACAGCGCTCGCAACCTCATCCAGCGCCGCCACCCTGCCGCTTTCAATGACCACCGCCGAGCAGCAGCTGCAGGTGCAACGCGCGCGCAGCGCTTTTGTCCTGCCGCTGGGCGCTACTGCTAACATGGACGGAACGGCTTTGTTTGAAGGCGTCGCTGCGGTGTTTCTCGCCTACATGTTTGGTGTGGAACTCGGCACGGTGGGCATAGTTGCTGTCTTCATCGTTGCCATGCTGTCGTCCGTGGGGGCACCGGGCATGCCGTCGGGGTCAATGGCCGGCATGCAGTTGGTTTTAATTGCCGCGGGCATTCCCTTAGAGGCCATCGGGCTACTACTAATCATCGAGCGCCCACTGGATACATTCCGCACCGCAGTAAATGTCGAAGGCGATTTGGTCGGCTGTTTGGTGGCCGAAAGATTCGGCCACACCGGCGAGGCGGCAACGCCATGAGCATAACCCTACTTTTGTTGCGCCACGGCCAGATACGCGCCAATAGACAAGGCCGGTGGCATGGCTCTACCGACAGCGCGCTGACCCTCAAAGGCCGTATCCAAGCTGTCTTAACGTCCAGCGCACTGCGCAAAAATCGAGAGATCGATGCTGTGTACACGAGTCCGCTGCAGCGCTGCAGGCACACCAGCAGGTTGGCTACTGTCCACCTGTCTCAGCAACCCAAGATCATTGATGGGCTTGCTGAAATGTCCATCGGGGACTGGGAAGGCAAAAAATATCGACAGTTACAAATCGACCACCAATTAAATGAGCGATGCACTCAAGATCCGCAATGGCGACCACCAAACGGCGAAAGCCTCGCCGACGTTGCGCTACGCATGCGTCATAGCATTGAGCAAATCGTCCGATGTCACAGCGACGGCAGCACCGTGCTTGTGGTCAGTCATGGTGCCGCCATGGCCATCGCTTTAGCGACTTTCTTAGATGATGACCCCAGCCGCTGGGGCAACTACCATTTCCACAATTGCGGCTTAACAGAGCTTACTTTCAACGATAAACCCTCTCTTGGCGGCTTCGACGACTGTTCACACTTGGGCATGTTCGGTTAAGGTTACAGAAACTATCGTTTACATCAGGAAGGGAGAGGGAATATGGGCGAATATTGCATAGTAGAGAAAGCCGATCACATCATGACTGTACGGATCAATCGGCCCGATCGGTTGAACGCGCTACACCCCCCTGGTAACGCCGAGTTGGGTAAGGTATTCGACGAGTTTGCCGCAGACGATGACCTCTGGGTGGCTATAATTACCGGCGAAGGTCGCGGCTTTAGCGCGGGCAATGACCTGCGCTATCAAGCCGAAGGTGGCGAGCGAGTTCCCATGCCTCGTGGCTTTGGTGGCTTGACCTCGCGCTTTGATATGCATAAGCCCGTGATCGCCGCCGTCAATGGTGTCGCCATGGGCGGCGGATTCGAAATCGCACTGGCTTGTGATCTGATCATTGCGTCGGATCAGGCCAAGTTCGCTCTCCCGGAACCTAAGGTAGGCCTCGCTGCACTGGCCGGCGGATTGAACAGATTACCAAGGCAGATTGGCCCCAAGCGAGCGCTGGGAATGATTTTGACGGGGCGTCACGTCAGTGCCGAAGAAGGCGTACAACTGGGCTTCGTCAACGAAGTCGTACCGCACGAGCAACTTATGTCCGCGGCAATGAACTGGGCGCAACAGATTATTGCATGCGCACCGCTGTCTATTCGGGCCAGCAAGGATGTTGTCTATAAAAGCCTCGACAGCGCCTCACTGCAAGACGCCATGGAAGCTAAATATGCAAGCGTGCAAGCCATGGTCGGCAGCACCGATTTTATCGAAGGGCCAAAAGCCTTTGCCGAAAAGCGCCCACCCAATTGGCAGGGCAAATAATCGAGGGGACTCCTATGCTTAAAGTGACGCATCGCGATCTGATTGATCAGGCGCTGGCTGAAATTGAAACCCTAGATATCGACCAAGCCGAGGCAATGCTCGAAGACGACAACACGCTATTTGTCGACTTACGCGATCCGCGTGAGTTGCAGCGGGAAGGCAAAATTCCCAACGCCTTCCATGCCCCTCGCGGTATGCTGGAATTCTGGGTCGACCCATCTTCGCCGTATCACAAAGAGGTTTTCGCGTCGGGTAAAAAACTCGTGTTTTATTGCCAAAGCGGCTGGCGCTCAGCTTTATCGACGAAAACGGTCCAAGATATGGGCCTTGAAAACGTCTGCCACATTGGCGATGGCTATCGGGGCTGGAAAGACAGTGGCGCGCCCACCGAAGACCAGAACTAAACCGATGTCAACCAACATCGCGAGAACCCATTGATCGCGGTCATTTACTTGCTCGCCTTCAGTGGCGGCTTCGTGATCATGTCTCTCGAGCTGCTGGGAGGGCGTATTCTCGCGCCCTATTTCGGCAGCGGCATTTATGTTTGGGGCAGCATCATCACTATTTTTATGTTGTCGCTATCAATCGGCTACCTGCTTGGCGGCAGGCTATCTGTGCACAATCCGTCTTCAAGCAGGTTTGCTGCAATTTTTGCGGTCGCCGCACTGCTGCTACTCCCTCTTACAGTTTATGCCCCAGCGTTAATGGAATTCGTCTTTCTTCGCGTGGAAGACCCGCGCTATGGATCACTGGTCACCTCCATCGTCCTATTTGGCCTGCCCACCGTGATTCTTGGCATGATTTCGCCTTATTCCGTTCGACTGTTAGTTGACAACGTTGCAGAATCCGGTCGTGTGGCTGGTGCGCTTTATTTTGTTTCCACGCTCGGCAGCGCGATCGGCACGTTAATGACCTCGTTTTACTTTGTGTTGTGGTTTGAGGTGAATACCATTATTACGTTGCTGATCAGTTGCTTGGTGCTGCTGGCGCTGTTGGCGTTTACCGCAGACCGATTCCTAGAGAAATAGGCCATGAACGCTGCGTCTAAAGTTATGATCATATGAGCCTTCGGCTGTGTTTTTTACTGTCACTGTTTTGGGCCGCCCAAATAAATGCGGCGCCAGACCGCTACGGCGTGCTGCACGAAGAACGCTCGCTGTATACTCGAATCCTAGTGCATCAGAATAAAAATCTTCTGTGCTTAAAGTTTACGTTGGTCCGATCGGACAGCAACCAGAGCTGTAAGGACCTGGCGCAACCCAAGAGAATGGTGTTTACCTATGCCCAGATGAGCATGGCTGCGCTGCTCTTCAACCCATCGCCCAAGAGCATACTTATTGTTGGACTCGGCGGTGGCACTCTGCCCATGGCACTTCGCGAGCTCGCCCCAGCAGCCGTTATAGATACCGTAGAAATCGATCCCGCAGTTGTTCGAGTAGCCACCGACTACTTTGGCTACCGCACAGATGATCAGAATCGTGTCTTTACCGAAGACGCTAGAGTGTTTGGCAAACGGGCCAAAATCAGAGGGCAACGTTACGACCTCATCGTCTTAGACGCATTCAATGGTGACTATATTCCAGAACATTTAATGACCGTGGAATACCTTCGAGAGATGCGCGATTTATTGACGGCCGATGGTACTTTAGTGGCCAACACCTTCTCGTCGAGCAATCTTTATCATCACGAATCCAACAGCTATCGACAAGTGTTTGGAGACTTTATTAACTATCGACGCAAAGATACCGGCAATCGCGTCATTTTAATCCCGCAAGCTCAACGCAGTTCGGAAATGCGCACAACGTACACCAGAGAACAGCTGTTGGCACGCGCCGAAACTTTGGAGGCGGGTCTTCGCCCCTTCGATGTGTCGATTATCCGCATCGCTAAAGAAGTCGCTTTAGCCGATGGCGCTCGGCCTGACTGGAACCTGCGTAAACGCCCGCTCAGCGATCAATATTCGCCGGCCAACCTGTTGCGTAAACTCTGAGAGGCTCAGCCAGCGTTATTCCAATATTCATCTTTCAACAGGCGCTTATACAGCTTCCCGGTTGGATGACGCGGCAATTCGTCTCGAAAATCGATACTACGCGGACATTTGATCGCGGATAGGTGCTCCCGGCAATAGTCAATCAATTCGACCTCAAGTAGCGCGCTCGCTTCTTCTGGGTTGCGCAACTGCACTACGCCTTTCACCTCTTCGCCAAAATCAGCATTAGGTACACCGAAAACCGCTACATCCAGCACCTTGTCATGATTGATCAAGACGTTTTCTGCTTCCTGAGGGTATATATTGACGCCACCAGAAATAATCATGAAATGCTTGCGGTCGGTTAGATAGAGAAAGCCGTCTTCATCCAAATAGCCAACATCCCCAAGGGTAGACCAACCTTTCGCATGCAGTGAGCCCTGAGTTTTTTCGGTGTCTTTGTAATATTCAAACGTGCCACCACCAGCAAAAAATATAGTTCCTGACTCCCCGACCGGCACCTCATCCCCCGCGTCGTTACAGATATGCAACTCGCAGTTCAAAGGCCTGCCCACCGACCCCTTATGAGCAAGCCATTCCTCGGAGTTTAACTGCACAAAACCGTTTCCCTCAGTTCCCGCGTAGTACTCAAAAATTACCGGCCCCCACCATTCGATCATTTTTTCTTTAATTGGAATCGGGCACGGCGCCGCCGCATGAATCGCGGCCTGCATGGTGCTGACGTTATATTTGGCGCGAACCTCATCGGGTAGCTTAAGCATACGAACAAACATCGTTGGCACCCATTGACTGTGGGTGATTTGATATCTCTCTATGCATTCCAATGCATATTCGGCCTCGAAATGCTGCATCATGACAACCGTAGTGCCATTACGCAGGCAGCCCATGGTGAACGCGAGTGGCGCCGCGTGATACAGCGGTGCGGGCGATAGATAAATCGAGTCCTCATTACAGCCGTACAGTACCTCGGCCAGGTTTATTTCGTCGCCTTCACCGTATGGGTGCTCAGGCAACGGCCGCTTGACCCCCTTCGGGTAACCCGTGGTGCCAGAGGAGTAGAGCATTGCTGCGCCCTCGCACTGGTCGGCAATCGGTTCTGCCGGCATCGACGCCAGCGTTTCTTGCCACGACTTATATCCGGGAATGTCCCCTTCCACCGTAAAGCACGCTTCAACATGGGCCATGCGACCCTGCAACGGCTCCACAACCGCACGCCTATCCCCAGACGTGATAAACACTCGAGCCTCGCAATTATTAACAATGTACTCAACTTCCGCCTGCTGTAAGCGCCAACTAATCGCTGTGAAATACAAGCCTGAGCGCTGCGCCGCCCAACAAATCTTAAAAAAATCGGGATGATTCTCCAGCAGCAGCGCAATGTGGTCGCCACGCTGCAAACCAAGCGAGCGAAAAAACTGCGCGCCTCTGTTTGCATCGGCTTCTAACTCAGCATAAGTAACGACCTGACCGGTCTCTGCGACTATGTATGCGGCCCGCTGTGGGTCTTTCGCGGCTATCTCTGCTGGACTCATTATTCCCCCTTTAATCTTCCAAAAACCAACCGTTATCGGTCGTTATATAAACCCCTTAACGTTCAGGCTATTGGCCCGCTTCCAAGGTCAATGACACCGAGTTCATACAATACCGCAGCCCCGTGGGCTGCGGGCCATCCGGAAACACATGCCCCAGATGGGCGTCGCAACGCGCACACAACACCTCGATTCGGCGCATACCCAGACTTAAATCCTCTCGTGTAGTCAGGGCATCAGCGGACAGCGGCGCATAAAAACTTGGCCAACCACAACCGGCGTCGAACTTAGTTTCGGCGTCGAACAGTTTGCAGTCGCAACACTTGCAATGATAGGTGCCGGGACGTGTCTCATCCCAATACATGCCGGTAAAAGGTCTTTCCGTGCCCGCTTGTCGCGCAACCGCATACTCTTCTGCTGAAAGCTGGGCCCTCCATTCAGCATCTGTTTTTACTATTTTGTTCACTTCAAGCGTCATTTTTTTCTCCAAAACCATGACTTTAAGGATGCTAAGCGCTAACACCGCCTTTAGACTAGCAAAAACTAATTTAGCGCTGTTGATATTCTAGCGCTTGCCCGTGCCCCGGCAGCCAACAAACAGGAACCGCTATGAACAGCCCCAAACCGCAAAGGACGCCCGGGCCAATCTTAAAGTCCGATAAACTGGAAAATGTATGTTACGACATTCGTGGGCCTGTACTTAAAGCAGCGGACCAGCTCGAGACCGATGGCCATACTGTACTCAAACTAAACATCGGAAACCCAGCCCCTTGGGGATTTAACGCACCCGAAGAGATATTGCGTGACGTCATTCGCAACGTGCCGCAGTCACAGGGCTATTGCGATTCGAAAGGACTGTATTCGGCACGCAAGGCCGTTATGCAATATTGTCAGCAAGTAGGTATTGCAGATGTCGATGTGGATGACATTTATATCGGAAACGGCGTTTCCGAATTGGTCGCTATGTCCATGCAAGCCTTGATAAATGATGGCGACGAAGTGCTTATTCCAAGCCCCGATTTCCCGCTATGGAGTGCTGCGGTAAATCTTTGTGGCGGCAAGGCGGTCCACTATCTATGCGACGAAGAAAACGCTTGGCAACCGGATCTGGCCGATTTGCGCAGCAAAGTCACACCGCGAACTAAAGCTCTGGTGGTTATAAATCCGAACAACCCAACGGGAGCGGTTTATCAGCGCGAAATGCTGGAGCAGCTTGTGGCGATTGGTCGCGAGTTCGACCTCGTGATGTTTGCAGACGAGATTTACGACAAAATTCTGTTCGATGAGGAGCCCTATACCCCATTGGCATCACTTGCGGATGACTTGCTCATGTTGACATTTAGCGGCTTGTCGAAGTCTTATCGGGTGGCCGGTTTTCGCTCCGGGTGGATGGTTGTGAGCGGTGCTCGTCCGCGCGCAGGCGACTATATCGAAGGACTGGATATTCTTGCATCCACTCGCTTGTGCGCGAATGTACCGGCACAGCACGCTATTCAAACCGCACTTGGCGGTTACCAAAGTATCTACGAGCTCACTTCACCAGGTGGTCGTCTCTACGAACAGCGCAACGTCGCTTGGCAATTACTCAATGACATCGACGGTATCTCTTGCGTCAAACCTAAAGGAGCGTTGTATCTCTTCCCCAAAATCGATACCGCTAAATTTAATATTCATGATGACGAGCAGTTCGTCCTCGACCTACTGCTGCAGGAGAAAGTGCTTATGGTGCAAGGCAGTGGTTTTAACTGGCCACGCGCGGACCACTTTAGAGTCGTATTTTTGCCCCACGTCGAACAATTAAAGGACGCACTCGGTCGACTGAAAAGTTTTCTCGAAACGTACCGACAATAACCCGCGCGGTTAAATCGGACTCGTAACTCGGTATAAAGAGCGCTCATCATAACCCGTAAGCACTTCTACTAGACCAGAGAGTCTTGCGTCCAACACCTCATCGTCAGAATCCACCAGCAACGGCCGCTGTTCTAGCCCTAGCAACTTGTGTCTCGAACTCACGACTGTAAAGTCATGCGGCCAGCGAAGATTAGACAATACGGCTGGCGTTAATTGCTGATTACCGCGCCCAAGCAAAAAAGCTTGTTGACGCGTAAAGCTTAAGACCACGTGCGCAGAGCCCTGCTGCGTCACCGCAAGTAACTGCTGAGCAGTAGCGTCAATGATAAAAGAGTGATCCGGCAGGCGCACATCAAAACCAAGCAGCGTGCCAGAAATCCCGAGACCTCGTTTAATCTCCAGACACGTGCTTCCAGGACCTATGATTAACGCGGTCTGATCATCGTCAAACCAATGTTCCGTGACATAACTGGCAATCTCAGTCACAGCCAGTGCCTCGGTTTCTTTGCCGCCAACCTTGGTCTGCTGCAGCAAGTCATTCACCTCCGGCACCCATAACTCACCGTAACTTCGTGTTCGAATTATGCGATCGCCAACCGCCATGGCCCCAGCTTCCGGCTCTACATAGTCGCGCACTTCTCGGGCCACCCGCTCAATCAAGCGGCCGTTGGCTAAATCCGCGACCACCCGAGCTGCGGCTCGCGGCGAGATGGCGAAAACGCCGCTGTGCATTTTGACCCCCGCCGGCAGTCCGATGAAAGAAGTCATGCCTGAAGCCGCGCTCAACACATCCCGAGCAGTACCGTCGCCACCGACAAACACAATAAGATCTACGCCATGGTCGACAAACGTTAACGTGGCACGAACCGTGTCATCGGCGGTGGTTGGGGCAACAGCCTCGCCTAATTGCTCGAAATCAAGGCCCGATTCTTGTAGGCAATCCGCACCCATAGGTCCGCCCCACGTCACCCACTCAATCGGCCGCACCGAGGGGTCCAGAAAAGAGTCTGGCTGATCGCCAGCAAATGCCCCCAAGTGCTGCAGAAAAACCGCCACTCGCGCAGCACCGCGCGCCTGCCCAGCTCGCGAACGCGCCTCGGCCTGGAGCTCTGCACCATCGCTGCCTTTCAATCCAACCGTACCGCCAAGACCAGCTAGGGGATTGACTAATAAAGCAACTTTCATGACAGCTCCCGCACGACCGCTTCGGCCAGAGCCAGTGACGCGGTAAGGCCGGGCGATTCTATTCCCAGAAGATTTAGGCGACCTGCAGCGCCGTGCTGCCTGGGCCCGTGCAGCATAAAATCTGCTGCGGTTTCGCTAGGACCACTGATCTTCGGTCGGATACCGGTATAGCTGGGTTGCAAACGCGCCGGATCCAACCCCGGGAAATACGCTCGAATTGCCGCGGCAAAATCTTCCTTATGTGAATCATCGAAGGTGTAATCAATCTCTGGCAACCAGCGCACATCCGGACCAAATTTAATCTGACCGGCGAGATCCAGCGTAACGTGAACCCCTAAACCACCGGCTTCAGCAACGGGATAAACCAGCCGCGAAAATGGTTGGGGGCCGGTGTACGAATAGTAGTGTCCCTTTGCGAAATGCGCTTTAGGGACGCCCGCCAGACCTGCAGAAAGATCTGGCGCTGTCAGACCCGCGCAATTTATCACCCAATCAGCAGCTATGGAAAAGCCGTCCCCATGGACAGCTGAGCCAGTACCCAACGACTCTATCGACTTAACCGCAGACGCCAACGCAAGCACGCCTCCACTGGCCTCCATTTCCCCCTGGAGGCTCAACATAAACCCGTGCGAATCTACAATTCCGGTGGACGGCGACACCACTGCACCAATGCCCCGGACTTCGGGCTCAAGCGCGGCTAGTTCCGCCTCGTCAATCCAGTACAAATCGGTGACGCCGTTGGCCGCGGCTTTGGGGATATATTGCTCAACTGTCGAACGCTGGGATTCGTTGGCGGCAACGATGATTTTACCGCAGCGTCTATGCTCGATGCCGTGACTCGCGCAGTAGTCGTACAGCAACTGCTTTCCGCGCACACAGAATCGCGCTTTCAAACTGTTCGTCGGGTAATAAATGCCGGCGTGGATAACTTCCGAATTTCGCGAACTGGTCTCACTTCCAATCAGTTCGTGTTGCTCTAAAACAATCACTTCTCGGCCATTTTTCGCCAACGCGGCGGCAACCGCCAAACCGACAACGCCGGCGCCAATGACAATGCAATCCACCTTATCCACGCGCTTGACCCAGCGCTGTAATGAAGGTCTCTGCACGGCGACCGCCATCCGTGCGCAACCAGTTACGGGTGTGCTCATGTTGCTGGGATAACTGTTTCGAGAACGTTTTTTCCAGACTTAAAATATCTGCAGCAACATTGCCATCATCGGCGAAGTTATCTGTACTGACATTGAACGCCACTCCAGCCGCTTGGGAGAAGTGCCATTCCAGAGATTGGCTGCGCAATTCCAACCGGTAGAAGCGCGCCTGCTCTGGCACGGAACGAGGCGGTTGGATATAGCGATATCCAAAATCGGTTTGCAACCGGCGCTCGTAGCCAGCCAAACACCAGTGGGCAATTTCATGTAGGGCAGAGGCCGCATAGTCAGCACGAAATATCAGCTGCGCCAACTCGGTTTCAGTGCCGGGTAAATACAGAGGCTCAACGCCACCACCGCGCAGCCGTGTTGCATGACTCTGCACAAAACACTGGTCAAACACCCGAACAATTTGCGCCGCGTTCATGATGCGGACTTTTGGATCCAAAACTCATACACGCCCTGGGACTCTGAGCATTGCAGCATAACGTGCCCAAGAAATTGACAAAACTGGGCAAGGTCTCTCTCGGTAGAGGGGTCTGTGGCGCGGACATGCAATATTCCACCACCGCTCATCTTACGCACTCTGTTGCGCACCAGCAGCAGCGGTTCTGGACAGTGCAGACCGCGGGCATCCAACTCTTCTTGCGCCTCTATAGTCAAAATTTTTTATATATAATTCAATAACATCGAATAATAATTGAGATGACGCCTAATTCCCACAGTTGTCGCGATTTTGCACATGACCGAGCAATAATTTGTCGCAAATTTTTCACTCCTGCGGTGCTATCGTCGTAGACTCTGTTCACTATTCATTTGCCTGATTTAAATGCGCGCGATCAATCCTTGTTTAACAGCACCCTGCAGGTCCAACCGCCGCTGGCTTGGACGTATGACTGGCGTGCTCGCGGTGGCGTTAGCATCAGTCGTATTCGGCGCTAAAGCCGCCGACAGCGCAGATTTTGACTACCTTTCTGTGCAAATACAAAATGCTGAGGCGGATCAGGCACGGATCTCTCTAGAGCAAATAATAAGCGACATCGAAAGAGATCAAGGTCGCTATGCCTATGCCTTGGTGCAGCCGCTGACGCTGTTAGGAGATGCGCATATGACGCTCGACCAGACAGATCTGGCAGCGGAGTTTTACGCACACGCACTGCATCTGAGTCGCAGTAACCGAGGCCTTTTTGCTGCTGAGCAGGTTGACATTGTCTATCGGCAAGCAACCCTTCATACCACCACTGGCAATCTTCTATTAGCGCGCCAGCGCGAGGAATACGCATTTGAAGTGCTGCAACGCAACTACGCAAAAACCTCTCTCGAGCTGTTACCGGCGATCGAGCGCCTGGCCGAATTCTATCAACGCTCATATAACTTTCTCGGTGCTCGGGTACTGTTTAATCAGGCGCTTGACGCGCTTGAGGCTCAAGACAGCCGCACCAGCGAAGCGGCCATCCCGTATTTACAGGGCGTGGCTAAAACTTACTTAACCGAGCGCTTCCCACCGTATTACAGCGAAAGCCAATACGACTCGCGACTGCAAAGCGGCCTACGCGATCTGGATATGTCGGGAGAATACATCTCTATCAGTAACTTCCCCGCCGGAGAACGCGCATTGCAAGCGATCGTAAGCATTCGGCAGCAATCTTTGGACGACGCGCTACTGGATCCAGAACTCGCTGATGAGGACTATGCAGCTCTGGCTCTGGCCTTGCACGTCGCGACACTCGACCTCGCAGATTGGCACCAAATGTTTGGGCATATTCGCGAAGCAAGGACGTTGTACAAACATCTTTTCGCTGAAATCAGCGGCATTACGAGTAGCGAGATAACCTTCGCGCAGCCAAAACTACTGTACTTTCCAAAACCTAAAGACCCTCGCAGGCCGGATGACCATCGGCGGCTGCCGGCGAACGGCGCGGTAGAAGTCCAGTTTGACGTCATGCCGACCGGCAGGATTCGGAAACTGGAAACCATTGCGTCGAATCCAGACGGCTTGATGGATTTTCAGGTTAGACGAAACCTGCGCGATGCGATCTTTCGCCCTGCACTTAACGATGACGGCCCATGTATAACCGAAGCCTTTAGCTATCGCTACGAGTTTGCTCACTATCCGGATCTGACCGATACGGAGAGCGAAGCCATAACAACCAGCGCGTCAGAATCGGATTAAGATCGAACCCCCTGAGGAGATATGGTCGTGCATAAATTGCCCTTAACCACATGTTGTCTGTTAGCGCTGAGCGCTTGTGCACCGATCACGCCATTTCCACAGCCGCAAATGCCGTCACCCCAAACCCCCAGCAGTTCCTCCGGCGCACCCTCGAGCTCGCTACCAAGTCCCTCTAGCCCAAGCATTCCCTCCGGCGGCCCCTCGAGCCCTATGCCGAGCCCCTCGCCCGCTGGTCTGCCTTCCGCGGGGTTACCGCTGCCCAGCACCCCTGGAATGCCGTCGCCACCGAGCGCGTCTTCGACACGCGGTTCAGCCGACTCGACACAAACGTCCTCTCAGGGACCTGCAGATCGATCCGGTGATACAGGCAGCGGAGCAGAAGACAACTCTGGTAATGCCGCCGGAGGCTGGCTGGAGGGCGAACCGCGCGGCACCAACGAGACTCAGGGCGAATGGCAGACCAGCAACCAAACCGTTCCCGACAACAGCGGCAGTGAACGCTCAGGCGCAGCAACAGACGCAGAAAAAACCTCGGGAACAAGCAACGACAGCGAGGCAGATTTGGCGCTAACGGAGGCCCTGGAGGGACTCGATGGCGACATCCTTGCCGAGCGCGCGGTACTGCGCGAAAACGAGGCCGCGAAAACTGGCGCGGACATGGAAAATCAGCCGCAAGCAGTCGGTGGTCGCGAAACCAATCAAAACAGCCCCACCGTCGCTTCACCCAGTACCGCACAAACTGCTCGCGGCCGCGCGAGCAATCGACCCCCGCCGCCGAAACGCGGCGACGATAGCGTTGCAACCGATCTGCCCGACGCAAAAGACGACGACATTATTGCGCGCCAACTGCGCGAGGCCGCGATGCAAGAGGCGGATCCGGTGTTAAAAGAGAAACTCTGGGACGAATATCGTCGCTATAAAAAAGGCTGATTTAGATGCGATTGATCGGTACAGCTGCTCTAGTTCTGCTCACAGGATGTGTCACCCAGACCGTGCGGACTGTGGACTTAACGCCGCCACGCCAAAGCAGCGAAATTATGACTGAAGAGGAATTGCTGGATGTCGGCGTTGCTCTTTTCGATCCCAATGTGCCGGAGGATTACGACACCCAAATAGACCAGCTCATTCAACCAGAGATTCGGCTTGCAGAGGCCCGCTACATGCCATTTGTCGCCAAGAATATGCTGCAATCGACGGGTAACTGGGGCGCGGTACGCGTGGTACCACGGCGGAGTGACGCCGTGGACCTGACGGTACAGGGCAAAATTATCGAATCCGACGGCGAGAAACTGGTTGTCGATATAAGCGTTACAGATGCCACTGGCAACAACTGGTTTAGCAAACGCTATACAAGTCTGGCGAGCAAATACGTCTACTTGGATAAGTCGCCAACTTCCATCGACGCCTTTCACAGCTTTTACAAAGATCTCGCCAACGACATGCTCAGTTACCGCGAAAACCTAGGAGCGCGCGGTATCGACGTGATTCGTCAAACTGCCGAAATGAAATTTGCTCAATCCTTCGCGGCAGACGCGTTCTCAGATTACTTACTGCAGGATGAGAACGGCCTTTATCAGCTTCAACGCCTGCCCGCTGAGAACGATCCTATGCTGCAGCGGGTGCGCGAAATACGCGAGCGGGAGTATCTATTTATCGATACGCTGGACGAATTCTATGCCAACTACGCGCAACAGATGCTACCCGTCTACGACAGTTGGCGCCGCGCGACCTACGCCGACGCCATCGAGTTTAAAGAGCTGCAAGCCCAGTCGCGCGCGCAAATTATCGGCGGCAGTCTGGCCATCGCAGCGGGCATCGGCGGTGTATATTCGAGCGAAAACCCATACGTCGATGCCAGCGGTGTCGCGAGTGTTGGTGCTGGAGCCACCTTAATCATTCGCGGCTTGAACAAAAAACAACAGTCTGCCCAACTCGCGGACCGACTGCGCGAAATCGGTGCCGATACCGAAGCGGAGCTTGTGCCTACAACCATCCAACTGGACAACGAAACTCTGCGACTCACCGGCTCTGTTGAACAGCAATACGCGGAGTTACGGAACATCCTGCGCCGGCTCTACCTCGAAGAGTTTGGAGTGGATGCGGATGAATTAATACAACCGCCCGCCCCCGCAAGCTGATGCAAGACCTCCAGCGACCTATTACGACCATACGCCCTGCCCTGTCGCACTTGAGCGCGGTCGATGCTCAACGCGGATGGCAGTCCACGCTCGCAGCCAACAAACCCGCCGTTATTGCGGCAGTTTGCATTTTTTCTTTACTGGCGGTGGCGTCGCTGTTGGCAAGCCGATATCAATTCGAACCCAGCGTCCAAATATCGAGCGATCCCCAGACGCCCAGCACTTCACTGGTGCGCAACGCATCGTCGGCTGACACTGCCGCGCCCTTTGCCCAACTCACCCTCGAGCAGGCGCAGCAAGCGGCGCGGGATGAACTCGGGCGATTTGTTGAGCGACAACTGCAACTGGAGCAAAACTTTAGCCTAGGGGGCTGGGCCGCAGAGGCTATGGTCGCGGCGACAGACGCCGCCCTTCTCGGCGACGAATACTTCCAAGCACAAGACTATTTTCAGGCTCTTGCAAACTATCAAAGAGCGGCCGATCAAATTGAGCAGACGATTCAACGGGGCGAGGCAACAATCACAAGAGCCCTCGAAGCTACGATCGCGGCCATTGACGATTTAGATATGACGCTGGCTATGAGCGCTTTGGATCAGGCGCGCAACGTCGCCCAATCAGACGCTAGAATTGAGCCGCTACAGAGGCGAATCGACACCCTTCCTGAAGTCACCTTGCTGCTCCGGCAAGGGCTGAATCTAGGACTGAGGGAGCAATACGAAGAGGCGCTTTCGAGCTACAGTAAAATTGCTGATCTAGATCCTCTTACAGCTTCTCTCGAGGAACGCATCGCGGCGGCCACAGCTGGCAAGCAGGCACAACAAATACGCAGCTGGCTGAGCGAAGGTTTTAGCGCGCTCGACGCCAGCGATTTTGCTCGCGCGCGAACCGCCTTTAAAAGGGTCTTGGCGAAACTTCCGGGTGACTCAGCGGCCTTGGGCGGCCTAGAGCAGGTCGCTCAACTCAATGATGTCGCGCTCATTCGCAGCGCCGAAACAGAAGCGCTCAAGGCCATGCAAGACGGTGCCTGGGATCGAGCCATGAGCGCCTATCAACGCATACTTGATCTAGATCCGAACCTGCAGGTAGGCCGTTCCGGCGTCGCCGACGCGCAGGAGCACAAACGCATCAGCGCGCTGATTAACGCCGTCTTGGCACAGCCACAACGCCTCTCTGACCCGCGCCTATACAACGACGCAGAACGCGCGCTCTTGACTGCTGAGTCGCTCGGCTCCAAGCCGTCCGATTTTGCCGAGGCCATCACTCAGGTGGCGAGTTTGTTGGCACAATATCGCGAGCCCGTAGCCGTTTCCTTCGTATCTGACAACACTATTGAGGTCAATCTATCTAACGTTGGAAATCTTGGGCGCTTTGAGCAGCGCACCCTGACTCTACGACCGGGCAACTACACCCTGCGCGGCAGCAAAATTGGTTGCAGAGACATATACACCAACATTACCGTCTTGCCCGATATGAGTCCGATTGAAGTTTTATGCACTGATCCGTTGCGTTAATTATGACGGAAACAAAACAACCAGAGCTCATTCAACGTGTTGGCTACCGTCCCAGCAATACCCGGTCAAACCAAAAAGTGTTGCCGCTCTGGCAGCAGGCTTTAGGCGCTGTGCTGCTGATCACCACCGCTGCTCTGTGGTTTTTATTTACCGCCAAAAGTGTGGTCATCACCTTTGCACCCGACGCCGAAGTAATATCCATAGAGGGCGGCATACACCTCAAGCTAGGTCGCGTTTTTCTCATGCGCGAAGGCACTTACACCATCACAGCGAGCGCTAAAGATTACAAACCGATGCAACAATCGCTGATGGTTTCAAGTGCTGCAAATCAAAGCGCTGAATACTCTTTTGTACCGACGCCAGGCATTTTGGAACTGACCGAGTTGCCGCCCAACGCGAGTATTTCTATCGACGACACGGTGGTAGAGCTGTCTTACGACGGCACCGCCAAGTTCGGCGTCGAGGCCGGGACACGGCAGCTGCAAATTACACATCCAAATTACTTGCCGCGGTCGCTTACGATCGATGTTCAGGGTAAAGGCGTCGTGCAACGCGTGGCGGTCGCGCTTGCGCCGGCCTGGGCCGATGTTCGGCTGTCAAGCGAGCCCATCGACGCCGAAATATGGATTGATGATAGAAATACAGGGCAAAAAACCCCGGCATCGGTGGAAATCATGCAAGGCGAGCGTCGAATTCGATTACAGAAAACCGGCTTTAAAGCATTTGAGCAACGAATATTGGCGATAGCCGGCGAACCCCAAGAAATAGATGCAGGCACGCTCATCCGCGCCGATGCCCAGCTGCGTGTATCCAGCACACCGAGCAACGCAGCACTGACGGTAAACGGGGTGTATTTGGGTCAAACGCCTCTGCAAGTCGATCTAAAATCCAAAATCACACAAACCGTGCAGCTGGTATACCCGGGTTATGCACCTGCGACTCGATCGCTTACGCTGAAATCCGGCGAAACCAGAGACCTACCATTGCAACTGACCCGCATGCTCGGCGAGGTACGCATAGAGACCCGGCCCAAGGACGCACAGGTGTCCGTCAACGGTCGGCTCATTAACCCTGGCCAGCGGAACCTTCAACTGCCGATCGAGCCGCAACAAATTTCTATAACAATGCCGGGTTATGCAGGATTCGATACTGTGCTGAATCCGCGCGTTGGTCTGGTGCAAGAACTCAAAGTACAGCTGCTAACACTGGAGGAAGCCCGACTGGCCGCTCTGGTACCGATAATTTCCAACACCCAAGGGCACACCCTCAGACTGTTCAATGCCGATACGGTCGCCATGGGCGCCTCGCGCCGCGAACCGGGCAGACGAGCCAACGAAACGATGCGTCTAGCGGACTTTGACCGACTTTTTTATCTAGCCGAACGCGAGGTCACGAACGCTCAATTTCGCGCCTTCGCGAGCGGCCATGACTCTGGCGATTTTCAAGATCAGGACCTCAACGAAGACGACCAACCCGTGGTTAACGTGTCTTGGGATGAGGCGGCAAGCTATTGCAACTGGCTCTCCGGGCAAGAGGACTTAACTCCGTTTTATGACATTGAGTTCGGCAAGGTCATCGGCACCAGTCCGTCAGCGACCGGCTATCGCCTGCCTAGCGAGGCCGAATGGGCCTGGGCAGCTCGCCGCCAAGCCAGCAGCGACGTCGGTAGAACCCTGAGCAAACAATTGAAATTCCCCTGGGGCGAAGCCTTACCGCCGCCAGAACGCTTCGCTAACTATGCGGATCGCGCAGCCGGCAATCTGGTTGGGCGCACCATTTTCGGTTACAACGACAACCATGGGGTCAGCGCGCCGGTTGGTACGTTTGCAGCAAACAGCCACGGCCTGCACGATATGGGTGGTAATGTGGCCGAATGGGTCCACGACCACTACGAAATTCCAAAACAAACTAACGTTACAGATCACCTCGGTCCGCCAAAAGGTGAGTATCGAGTCATCAAAGGCGCCAGCTGGATGCACGGAACCATCACAGAATTACGGCTATCATTCAGGGACTATGGTATCGAGGGCCGAGATGACCTCGGCTTCAGAATCGCCCGCTACGCGGAGTAACACCCTATGCAGTCACGCCAATCAACATTTTCAGCCTCGCTTCTTTGCATTGGCCTTTTCACTACTGCAGCTCTGGGTACAACACAGGCTGCGGAGCCAAGAGACGAACCCACGCCGAACGAACCCGCCAAAAAGCAACAATCAAGCAAATCGCCTGCAGCCAGCGCGAAACCGAAAGCGGGAAAGCCTGCAACGTTACGCAGTAAAGAACGGCGCAAACGCGAAGCCGATATATTCAAACCCACAGAGCAAATATCCGAGGACTTTGCAGCACCGCTGCCAGTGGACATCTAGCAGCACGCTCGAACAACACTGCGCTTGAGGATCACACGTTAAGTCAGCCTATGAAAAAACAACTTCCCTTTGAATTGGTCTATCAACTGAGCGCATTGCTCATTTCTATCATTCTCGTGCACTTAGTGTATATCACCGTGATACGCCCTAACGCTGACGCTGTGTTAGAGCTGCGCGCAGAGCAGGCTGCTGCAGGAGCGATGGTAGATAACGAACGGTCGCTGTATGTCGTGCTGCGCGATTATGAGCAGGAGTCCTGCTTCATATTATTTTTTTGGGCCTTCGCGATGATGGGCTACAAGGCCCGCTCGACCCTAAAGGAGCGAACGCTGCATCAGCAGTCGCTGATGGATGTTGGGGCTGGCGTAAATATCCTGCCCGAAGACGCTAGAGCGTATACACGACCGCTACAAGCGTTGGACCCACAAGACCAGCAAGCCCTGCTACCTAGAGCACTCATGGCCGCGCTAAATCGATTTGCGTCGACCGAAAACGTGCATGATGGAGCAGAGGCAGTGAAGACAGTATGCGAGTCAGAGTACGAGCGCTTGGACAGCGAGCTTTCAATGATCCGATATATCGCGTGGGCCATTCCATCCATCGGGTTCATTGGCACGGTGCGAGGGATTGGCGACGCGCTGGGTCAGGCCTACAAAGCCGTAGAGGGCGACATCGCCGGCGTTACTGCAAGCCTGGGTGTCGCTTTCAACTCAACATTCATCGCCCTGGTGATCAGTATTTTACTGATGTTTTTACTGCATCAGCTGCAACTCATCCAAGAGCGCTTGGTGTTAGACACCCAGCACTATTGCGACCAGCAACTGCTCCGCCACTTGCGCACGCGCAACGCATCATGAGCCACCTTCTGGAACTTAACGACTGGCACCTCAGCTGCTACACCCCGCGGGGACAATGCATCTACCAGCAGGCCGCAGCGGCTTTCGCGCAAGCAGATCAACTGGTTTTCGGTGATCAGGCATTAGCCCAGAGCCGCATCCAGCCGCAGACGTTTAATGTTCAGTACCTATCGCGCCTGAGCACCGAAACGCTGCCAAGAAAAATCGGGCCGGCACAGAATTATGCAGACCTAATCTACTACCACCTCAGATCGATACAAAGCGAACACACGCTAAACGACCTCGTGATTGCCGCCCCAGCATATTACTCAGATGAACAACTGGGGTTACTGCTGGGCATTGCCGACGAAGCTGGACTCAATATCCAAGGATTTGTGGACAGCGCTCTCGGCTACGCAATACAGACTCGGACCGACACCCAACACATATTCGATATCGGACTGAATCAGAGCAACCTTAGCGAGCTGCGCGTGGAACAGGGTCAAATTCATGTCGGCAGTTACAACGTGTTTGAGGGCGATGGAATTTTAGGCATCGTCGACGCTTGGCTGCATGTGATCGCAAGTGCATTTCTACAGACCAGTCGTTTTGACCCCCTGCATAGTGCAGCCACCGAACAGCAAGTTTTCGATCAGGCACTCGGTTGGATCACCCAAGGTCTGCCGAGCGACCCCCAAGTCTCCCTCGACGTGGATGGGCACCCGCGTAAAGCAGATATTCCCCACGCCGCGTTGATTTCGGCACTGCGTCAGCGCCTTTCAATCGCAGAGTTTACGAACATTACAACCCTCGGATTAACTCCGAGAACAAACTCAGTGCCTGGACTAAATGGCCTGCTCTCCGAGATCTCCGGAGATGTTGTTAACGGTAATGCCAACCCCAAAGCTCTGCTGGCGGCGCATGAACCGTATACCGGTACAGGGGCGAACCGAATACTCCAAAGCGCACACTCTGCATCTGCAAACTCGGCTGTACAGGCAACGCCGAACCCTCGATCAGAGACCGAAACCACTGGCAGTCCGGCAACTCATCTATTAGCGGATCATCAAGCCACAGCGCTCACAGCTGACGCTTTAAGCACCTATTTTGACGCAGACGGATTGTTGCGCCCTGGCGCCGAAGTCCTCATCAACGGCACCGCACCGACAAGCGCACGCCTGCGCTGTGGCGACGATGTCCAGTTGCCAGACGGACTTTGGGTCGCGATCCGGATCAGCGATTGAAATGCGCAAACGCCGCCGCAACGTAGGCTTTTCCCTAGCTTTTCTTGACGTTATGTCCTGTGGCTTTGGCGCCGTGGTATTGATTTTCTTAATCATCAATCATGAGTCGCAAAAAACTCAGGAGGTTCGCAATAAAGATCTTCTCGCCGAAATGCGCTTGCTGGACTATCAAGTACTAAAAGGCGAAGAAGATTTGTTTGAGCTGTCTGAGAACCAGCAAACTCTTAGAGCAAAGCTCGAGGAGTCGGAGCTAAAACTCAGCAAACTTATACGTGAATTACAGCAGCGCCTTGAAAGTATGAGCGAATTGGAGCGCAGCACACTCGCGCAGCAAGAGGATATTGCGGCTTTACAGTCGGATTTAGAGAGTCGCGAAGAAGAGGTGGAACGTTTAAAAGCACTCAAGGCCGCCACAGACGGGAACCAAATCCGTGCCGTAAAAGGCGAAGGTGACCGTCAATATCTCACAGGCCTCAAGGTCGGTGGGCGCAACATCGTCATCATCGTAGACACGTCAGCCAGCATGCTCGATGAAACGATTGTCAACGTCTTACGTCGGCGCAACATGTCGGATGAGAAAAAACGTCTAGCGCCTAAATGGCAACGCACCCTGCGCACCGTAGATTGGCTCGCGGCACAACTGCCCTTGGACGCCGAATTTCAACTGTACGGTTTCAATGAACAGGTTCAAAGTTTTCTCGCTGAGGAGCCGCAACGGTCAACGTCAGATCTAGACTGGCAACCTATGGCAGATGGCGCCGCGCTGAACAGCGGCATAGAGCGACTGCGTCTGATCAGCCCCGGGGGCGGCACCAATCTTGAATCATTAATGTTAGCGGTACGCGAGCTGTCACCGATTCCCGATAATATCTACCTCATCACTGATGGACTGCCGACCAGAGGTGCGACAGCGCCGCGCAGTGCCACAGTCGACGGCAAGACCCGCCTGAAGTTATTCCGCGAGGCCGCAACGCGCCTACCACGGCAAATACCGGTTAACGTAATTCTGTTTCCTATGGAAGGCGATCCAATGGCAAGCGCGGCTTGGTGGCAACTGGCTCGACTCTCCGGCGGCGCATTCATATCACCATCATGGGATTGGCCATGATTAAACGACGCGGTATCGAAGAATTTAGCGTTTCTTTCCTCGACGTCATTTGTTGCGGCTTCGGCGCCATCATTTTGTTGCTGATGGTAACCAAGACACTGGAGCCCGCGGTTTTGGAGGACAGCAACCTAGATTTATCCGAGCAGATCGCGGCGCGAGAGCAAGCAGTATTCGAGATCAAAGGCCAAGTCGAAAATTTACGTCAGCAAATATCCGACGACAGCAAAGATTTACAACGTTCGCTCACCCAAGAAGCAGACGTGCAGCAGCAGCTAAGCGAGGTTTTGGGCCGCTATACCAGCATGACCGAGGCAAGCCAAAACATATCCTCGGAAAATCAGCAGCTGGCGTCGGCGCGCCAAAGCCTTACCGACGAAATGGAGCAATTACTCGGGCTGGATTTTCGGCGCAGCTCTGAACTGGTGGGCGGTATCAGTGTGGATTCCGAGTACATCATATTTGTTATCGATACTTCAGGGAGTATGCAAAGTGCAGCTTGGGGACAGGCGGTGCAAAAAGTCAGCGAGACCCTGGCGATCTACCCGCAGATCAAGGGCATTCAAGTCATGAACGATATGGGCGACTACATGTTTCCAATTTATCGCAGACGCTGGATCGATGACACGCCAGCCCTGCGCAACAGCATTATCGCGACCTTGCAAAACTGGGCGCCATTTTCCAACTCAAGCCCAGTGGAGGGTATCCGAGAGGCTATAGCGAGCTACTACGACCCCGACAAACGTATCAGCATTTATGTCTTCGGCGACGACTATACCGGTGACTCGATCGAGCAAGTTGTCGAAGCGGTCGACCAAGTAAATCGCGCCGACGCAACGGGTCGGCGACGGGTACGTATTCACGCCATCGGTTTCCCTGTCTACCTTGATCAACCTAACGCCCGCATTTATCGTTTTGCCGCCTTGATGCGCGAACTGGCCTATCGCAACGACGGCACATTTGTGGGGTTAACGGAGTACCAATGAGCACATTCCAACTGACCGTACATCGATACCCCAGCGCGCCGTGGCTTGTGATGGCCAGCCTGTTACTCATAGGCAGTGGTTGCGCCAGCAATCGTATCGCACTTGATACCGATTTCCCGGTACCGCTCGTCACTCCATCATCCATGCGTGTCGCCATCGTTTTAACACCCGAGCTACAGAGTTATGTACACAGTGAAAAAGTCCGGCGATCTGACTACAGCATCAATGTCGGCGCCGTGCAGAAAAGATTATTTAACCGTCTCGCCCAAGGCGCCTTTGCCACGCATGTCTTCACCAGCGAAATCGCCGAAACCAATTACGACGGGCTGCTAGTACCCAACATTTCGGAACTCCAATTCGCCACGCCTTCCCAAACCCGCACCGACTACTACGAGGTATGGATGCGCTATAGATTCGATTTATACGACGATAAAGCGGTGCTGCTGGGTAGCTGGGATCTACCCGCCTATGGCAAAGCCAATCAGGCAAACTACAGCAATGACAGTCAGGGGTTGTACGCTGCAGCTCTAGCGGCCTGTCGCGATATGGCCGCCATGTTTAGCCTCAATTTTACAAGCGCGCAGCCGCTCAAGATCTGGTTGTCCGCGGCCGGGGAGGCGCTGCCATTAGAAAACAACGTCGACGCAATGCCATGAACACACCGCTGCAAAAACTAATGAACTGTATCGATCACATCGCCCTTCGCTCCTCACTGGTAGCGCTGGCCGCCGCGCTTCTGAGTGGGTGCGTAACTGCGACCGTTCAAGAGGTGAGAGAGCGTGCTACAGGCATAAACGCCTCGGATGCCGTTGTAGTGTTGGGCCGCCGCAGCCGCCCCAGCAACGACGAAACCGAAATCGATTTCATCAACTGCGTTGCTGAGAATCTCGACAACAAAGTCATCACCGTTTTTACAGAGGCGGAGTTCGTGGACGCCACATTCCCCTGGTTTGAGCCTCGAACGGCGCCGGTGAGTGCAAATGAACTGCCGGCCCTGCTGGAGGAACCACTGCTTGCGAAACAGCTTGAGCAGTTAGGCTTACGTTATGTGGTCTGGATTCAGGGTCAAACCAAAAGGGTTTCACAGGCGGGTTCAATGACCTGCGGTGTAAGCCCAGGCGGTGGCGGCTGTTTCGGCTTTCTTACTTGGGAAAACGACGCGTCTTATGAGGCCAGTATCTGGGACACCCAAGAACAGCGAACCGCAGGACGCATCTCTTCGGACGCCGCGGGTACCAGCTATATGCCGGCACTTGTAGTACCCATACCCATTATTGCGCGGGTACAGCAAAATGCTTGCACATCACTCTCTAATCAACTTGAAGGATTTATTCTAAATTAATGAATAATATAATCTTTATTTATTATTCCTGATCTCGACCACCTCTCCAGTATATTTATCAGGCTCTACCGAATACCACTCCTGAAGCTGCAAAGGGTACCGTTTTGCCACCCGATCGCAAAATTCGTAGAACGTTGGGCGGCCAGGATCTGCAATGATGATTTTTTCCGTACCACCTTTCATCGCTCTTGCTACTAAACGCTCCAAGGGCGCCACAAGGGAATCCCAGAAACAAATATCACTGCCGACAATCACCTGATTCACGCCTAATTCCGCGCCTTTGAGCTTTGTGAAATCACCACACTTAGTTTCGATATGTACGTCATTTATTTCCGCCAGAACCCCCAGATAAGGAAAGACCTGCGCGTCCATATCGACGGCAGTAACCGTGGCGTCGAACTGTTTTGCACAAAAAGTGGCGACGGCACCCCACCCACAGCCCCACTCCATGACCGGAGCGGCTTCAACAATTGGGTTATGCACCAAGTAATCCATCATTAGAAAAGCCGAATCCCAGGACCGATGCCCGTGTATAGACGGTTGATGGCGATTTTTCAGCGCTTTTATCAGAGGGTGTTTGTGACCCAGCAAATAGACGCCATAGGCATACTGTACGTGCGGTTCTGGAACCCGTTGCAATCGGGGCATGCAAGCTCCTCTTATTGATCAAACCGAGGGGTATTGAGACTGCCCAAGGTGGTCATTTGGGTGCAATATCTCATTGAACAACGCTTTGACACAAAACAATTTTACTTTTACTCGGTGTTATTGCCTTGCTGAGGCCTTGCAGCTAAAGATTCACCCCCCACTGACTGTATATGCCGAAAAAACGCGCCGTTCACGGTATAATTTCCGCCTCTCCGTTAGCGCAAAACATTCAGGAGCAACAGTGAGCCAACCCTCTGTAGATGATTTGGTCGAAGCCGGTCGCGAATACCGCGCTGGCTTTGTGACCGATGTCGAGGCAGACACACTACCGCCGGGCCTCAATGAGGACGTCATCCGCTTTATTTCAAAGCGTAAAGACGAACCGCAGTGGCTCACCGATTGGCGCTTAGAGGCTTACCGCCGCTGGCAACGCATGATTGAACCCGACTGGCCGCATCTGCATTATCCGAAAGTAGATTTTCAGAGCATTTCCTATTATTCCGCGCCAAAGAGTCAAACCGACGGCCCACGCTCATTGGACGAGGTTGATCCGGAGCTGCTGCGCACCTACGAAAAACTCGGTATTCCACTGCACGAGCAGGCCGCGCTCGCCGGCGTCGTACCTGACTCTGATCAGTCCTCGAGCACAGTGGCCGTGGACGTGGTGTTCGATAGCGTCTCGATTACCACTACATTCAAACAAAAACTGGCTGATGCCGGCGTCATCTTTTGCCCCATTTCTGAGGCCGTAAAGTCGCACCCAGAACTGGTGCAAAAATACCTCGGCAGCGTTGTTCCCCAAAGCGACAATTTTTACGCGGCATTAAATTCAGCGGTATTCAGCGACGGGTCATTTGTCTATATACCGAAAGGCGTGCGCTGCCCGATGGAATTATCGACCTACTTCCGGATCAACGAACGCAACACCGGGCAATTCGAACGCACGCTCATTATTGCCGACGCCGGCTCTCACGTTAGCTATCTGGAAGGGTGCACCGCGCCGATGCGAGACGAAAATCAATTACACGCTGCCGTAGTCGAACTTGTGGCACTTGAAGACGCCGAAATCAAATACTCCACGGTGCAAAACTGGTACCCAGGCGACGAAAATGGTCAGGGTGG
>DEBN01000161.1:0-18227 GCA_002348825.1 Gammaproteobacteria bacterium UBA2955 | reverse complement strand
ATTTATAACTTTGTTACGAAACGGGGCATCTGCGCAGGTGCGCGCGCGAAAATTTCTTGGACACAAGTCGAGACAGGCTCAGCAATCACCTGGAAATACCCAAGCGTGGTTCTTCGCGGTGACGAATCTATCGGAGAGTTTTACTCCGTAGCTTTGACCAATAATCGTCAACAAGCCGATACCGGCACGAAGATGATACATATGGGGAAAAACACTCGCAGCACCATAGTCGCCAAAGGGATCAGCGCCGGCCGCAGCGACAGCAGCTACCGAGGCCTAGTGAGAGTCGCTCCTGCCGCGAGTCAGGCACGCAACTTTACCCAATGCGACTCATTGCTGATCGGCGACCTTTGCGGCGCACACACATTCCCCTACATCGAGAACAGGAACAACACCGCCATAATCGAACATGAAGCAAGCACGTCAAAGGTCAGCGATGACCAACTGTTCGCCTGCCAACAACGCGGCATCGATACCGAAAAGGCCGTCAGTATGATCGTTAATGGCTTCTGCAAGGAAGTCTTTCGCGAATTACCCATGGAATTTGCGGTAGAGGCGGGAAAACTGCTCGAAGTCAGCCTCGAAGGGGCTGTTGGGTGAGCCTTCTGGATGTCAGAGATTTGCATGCTAGCGTTGGCGAAGACGACGGCCAGGCCATCCTAAAAGGGCTAAATCTGCAGATTCAGGCCGGTGAGGTCCACGCCATCATGGGACCGAACGGTTCCGGCAAATCCACGCTCGCAAACATCTTGTCCGGCCGCCCGGGATATCGGGTTACTCGCGGAACATTGAGCTTGGACAGCGAAGATCTAGCGGTCCTCGAGCCCCACGAGCGTGCCCAGGCGGGGTTGTTCCTGGCTTTCCAATATCCGGTAGAAATTCCTGGAGTTAGCAATATGGAATTTCTGAAAGCCAGCACAGATTCGCTGGCTAAAGCCCGGAACGCCGAGCAACCCGATGCCGCGGCTTTTGTTCGACACGTACGAACTCTGGCGGAATCACTTGATCTAGACCCGCAATTTTTGAAACGCGGCGTTAATGAGGGTTTTAGCGGCGGCGAAAAGAAGCGCAACGAAATCCTGCAGTTGTTGTTACTGGATCCAAAAATGGCCGTTCTCGACGAGACCGATTCTGGACTCGACATCGATGCCCTGAAAGTCGTCGCTGAGGGCGTAAACCGCTACCGTAACGACAACAATGGCGTGTTACTTATCACTCATTATCAGCGGCTGCTCGACTACATCGTACCCGACGTCGTGCACGTATTGGCGGATGGTCAAATCATTCAGTCTGGCGACAAAAATCTCGCCCTTGAGCTCGAGGCCAAAGGCTACACATGGCTGACTTAGACGTGGTCGAGCCAATTACGTTACCAAACTGGCTAACCGATACGCCACTCGGTGAGGGCGCTATAGAACGCTACGAGCGTGCACTGGCACGACCCAGCCACCGCGAACGCTGGAAATACACCCGCGTAAAGAAAATTACCGGACTGCGCAGCCTTCCGGCCATCCGGCCCGACCTGAGCGGCCACGAGCAAGCGGGTATCGTGGTCACGGAGAATCCGGATCATCTTGATTTAGCGGATTTAGTCAGCATTCAACGCGCGCCCGAGGCCTTCGCGCAACTGTGCACGCAGCCGTTGCTGCATATCGCCGTGTCAGCGGACCTGTCACAGCCATTGCACCTGAGTTATCGAGGCAGTAGCTGGCCGGTAATTATTGACGCGGCGCCAAACGTAAAGCTCACTTTGACCGAGGCGTACGAATCCGACCAAGCACAACAGCAAACCCTCTGGTTGCGACTGGGCGCGAACAGCCTAGTGACCCACGCGCGCAATAGCTTCTACTCAACTGCACTGCACTGGCAGTTTGTGTCGGTGCAAGCACATGCGCATAGCCACTATCGGCTGCACAACCATGCACTGGCGAGTTCGCTGCGCCGACAAGACACACAAATACAGTTGGTGGGTGACGGCGCACACGCCGAACTCAATAGCGCCGTTATGGTGGCAGAGCGTTTAAATCTTGATCAGCAAATCACCATCGAACATATCGGCGCCCAGACCTCTAGCCACCAACGGGTGCACAACATCATCGCAGACCGCGGCCAATCCACTTTCAATGGTCGCATTCACATTCACAACGGCGCGAAAAAAAGCAATGCTCAACTGAGCAACAAGAACATTGGCCTAGGCGCCAGTGCAACCATCAACACAAAACCTGAGCTAGAGATTTATAACGACGATGTCAGTTGTGCTCACGGAGCAACTATCGGCAGACTGGACGACAGCCAACTCTTCTACTTATGCAGCCGCGGCGTGGCACCTGCTGCTGCACGACGCCTGCTATGTGAAGGGTTTCTCCATCAATGCGTCGATGGACCGCTCGCAGACACCGCCAGACCGGCGCTAATTGGCCCTCTCCAAGATATGAGTATGGCATGAGTATTCGCAACGATTTCCCAGTCTTGGGCAGGCACAGCCGTGGTCGGCCGCTGGTTTATCTCGATAACGCTGCAACCACGCAAAAACCGCAGGTCGTTATTGACGCCATCAGCCGCTATTACCAGACCTGCAATGCCAATGTGCACCGCGCCGCCCACGACCTAGCGGAACAAGCCACAACAGCAATGGAAGATGCCAGAGCAAAGCTTTGCGGCTTCATACACGCCAGACAAGTTGAGGAAATTATTTTCACGCGCGGCACCACCGAATCCATCAACCTCGTCGCCAACGTGTTAACCGGCCGCATTCAGGACGGCCACGACATTGTCATTACCGAGTTAGAGCATCACTCGAACATCGTACCCTGGCAAATGCTAGCGCAGCGGACGGGCGCTCGCTTAAAGGTCATCCACGTAGACGATGGCGGGAACATCGACCTGAATGACGCAGAGAAAAAAATAACCCAGAACACCGCGCTTGTGGCTTTCACCCATGTATCCAATGGCCTCGGCAACATCAATCCGGTGCAGCAGCTTATCGACCTCGCCAAGTCAAAGGACGCTCTGACGTTAGTCGACGGCGCTCAAGCAGCACTGCATCTGCCGCTTGACGTACAGACACTGGACTGCGACTTTTACGTTTTTTCTGGCCACAAAGTGTATGCGCCCACAGGCATTGGCGTGCTCTACGGCCGCTACGAACTTCTGTGTGAATTGCCGCCATGGCAAGGCGGAGGCGAAATGATCGAGCACGTTACCTTTGCGGAAAGCACGTATCAATTACCGCCCTATCGCTTTGAGGCAGGTACGCCAAACATTGCGGACACCATCGGCCTCGGCGCTGCGATCGATTATCTGCAGACAATTCCCAGGCAGCAGCTGGCTGCTACTGAAGACCAGCTGGTGGCCAAAGCGTTGGCCGGCCTGCAGCAAATCCCCGGCGTGCGTATTGTCGGCGAGCCAGAGCGACGTCTAGCGGTTATTTCTTTTCTGCTGGAGGGAGGGCATCCCAACGACGTTGGCACCTTGCTCGATCAACAGGGCGTTGCCGTGCGCGCTGGACACCATTGCAATATGCCGCTCATGCAGCGACTCGACGTGCCGGGCACGGTGCGCGCGTCCTTCAGCCTCTATAACAACGAAGACGACGTAACTCGTCTACTTGAGGCCGTGGACAAAGCCAAAACGTTTCTCTAACGCAACCCTGTTGAAAACAATGACTCGCGACGCCACTATTACCCTATGAACGTTAAACCGAAGTACATCGACCTGACCGACTCCGCGCGCGCGCACATTCGTGCTCAAGTAGAGCAGCAACAGGCAAAGTTTTTACGCTTAGGTGTCAAAGAAAGCGGCTGCAATGGTTATATGTACACGCTGGATTTCCTCAAGGAAATGGAGCCGAGCGATGTTCAGGTGGAGATCGACGACCACATCAATATCTGCATTCGTCGAGAAGATATAGCACTCGTTGATGGAACCGAAATGGATTTGGTGACCAAGGGTTTAAACTCTAGCCTTGTGTTCAAAAATTCGCGGGCGCAAAGCTATTGCGGATGTGGCGAGAGTTTTGCGCTGGGCGACGCCAGCATTGCCGAGCCGGAAACCCAACACAGCGAATTCGCAGCAACACTGGCGCACGACGCCAGTGCCCCTAACTAGACAGCAACTTGCAGCGTCGAATCGTCAGCCTCAACCGCGACTGTGCGGCGCGACTCGTACCTACCGGCGACCCGATAACTGTGCGGGCCCATCACTTCGTCACCCTGACCCAAACCTTGGGCGGCAGCTTTACCGTTATCGTCGACGGCAATATGGCGCGGGTAGCGGGTAAAGACGCGGACGCACTGGGACTGCATGTCGAGCCGCTGGAATTTCCAGAGCCAACGACCTCCGACGGCATTGATCCTGAACACCTATGGCATGCCCTCCGATCCGTCTACGACCCTGAAATTCCAGTCAATATCGCAGACCTCGGCTTGATATACGATGTCATTGTCGACACCACAAACGTCACGATTAAGATGACGCTGACCGCACCTGGATGCGGCATGGGGCCAGTGCTGGTCGAGGAAGTCAAAGAGCGCGTTCTTCAGGCACCCGGCGTCAGCCATGTTGAGGTAGAACTGGTATTAGACCCGCCCTGGTCGCGGGACATGATGAGCGAAGCCGCGCAGCTTGAACTTGGGGTGTTCTAATATGGATGTTCGGACCCTCAAAGAGACCTTCGAGTTTTTCGACGATTGGGAAGATAAATACCGTTTTGTTATCGACCTCGGTAAGGATCTGCCCAGTCTTCCCGAAGCCCAGCGCATCGATGCAAATCTGATCCGAGGCTGTCAAAGTCAGGTTTGGTTAACGCATGAAACCCGTGGCGAGGCGCTGCACTTCGCTATGGATTCAGACGCTCATATCGTTAAAGGATTGATCAGCATCGTACTGATTACCCTGAATGGTCGCTCAGCTGAGGAAATTCTGACAACGGACATCGAGGCGTTATTTGAAGAATTACAGCTTCTTAGTCACCTTTCGGCCGCGCGAGGTAATGGTTTGCGGGCAATGATTCAACGCATCCATGCAATAGCTGCCGCTGCGTCAGAACCGGTCTAGCGGCGCTTTAGGTTCTGAAAACGGGCCCAATCCTCAGGGCAATCTACATCCCAGATCTGCTCGCCAACCGCCACGCGAAGTTTCGACTCGTGCGCACGCCGCAAGGTTTCCTCGAACACGACATTTGAACCCCAAGGCATATCCGCGAACAGCTGCGGCTGCGACGCTGCCATCCCGATGAGTCCGTAACCCCCGTCTTCGGCAGGCGCAATAACCACATCGGCTTCGCTGGCGGACTGTGCCACCCAATTCAAATATTCTGCATCCAGTTGCGGACAGTCACTGCCCATCACCGCGGCAAAATCGGCACCCCGGGACAACTGATCCACCAACGCATGATGCATACGGTCACCGAGATCATAACCACGCTGTAGATTGATCGGCACACCGAAGGTGCGCGCCCATTGCCGGGCCACAGGGTGATCCGCACTGACCCAGAGCTCGACTTGGACGTTGCTCTGCCCTATCACAGCAGACAATTGCCCAAGCGCATGTTCAACCAACTCACAGTGAGCCGCTAATGCGCCCTGAGGGTTCAACACCCCCGCCAAACGGGTTTTTGTTTGCCCCAGCAATGGTGCTTTAGCAAATAATGCTAGACTCAATGTCATTGGGGCCTTATCCCCCCGATCGATAGTATTGGCGAAACAAAACCCCTGGATCTGCGCCAAAAAAGTACCGCCAACGCAGCCACCACATGCGCAAAATCGTGAGAATGAAACCCTGCTCGAGCCAGCGTCGGCCACTGGTGCCAAGCGGCGCTGGCAGGGCTAAAAAGTCCTTAGCGGCGCACCCCTTCAGTCGCACGCTCAGCTCAATGTCCTCCATGAGCGGCTGTGCCGGGAAGCCGCCAACGCTATCAATATGCGCGCGGTGAAAAAACATACCCTGATCACCAGTGCAAATTTTGCTCAGACTCGACCGCAGGTTCATCATCGCTGCGATGACACGCAAGGGCCATCCACGTTCTTTGAAATAAACGTTGCAGCGACCCCATCGTGGCGTCCCGCTGGCAACAACGTTTAAAAGCCGCTCAACGGTTTCGATATCGATCTCGCTGTCATCGTGTAAAACCCAGAACCAATCGGTATTGCACTCCGCGATACCAGCAGCCACCTGCCCGCCCCGCGAGGCGGGCGCCTGCAACCAGAGACCGCCCGCGTTCATGTCCGCATAACCCGGAACCATGGTTGTCCCACTCGCTTGAACGACAACAAAGCTCAATCCAAAACGCTTAATCTGATCGAGTAAGCGCGACAACGTCTCGCTTTGAGCGCGCGTTGGGACGATTACCGTAATATTCTCTGTGCATTCCGCTGCCATCAATTCTTCTCAAAGAAAGCATAAACCTACAAACGTGCGTTGGCATGCCGCGACCTTCGCAAACGCTATTGTTACATGTAAAGTTGCTGCTCGTTTTAAGGGGGACCAATGTACCAAGAGTATAAATCCGCGTGGGCTGCGCTCATCGCACCGGGGGCCGACTTCGAAGTTATCACTACGAATGTGCGCGGTGTAGACATACGAACCTACGCCAATGCACTACCCAATTTACGTGACGCGTGGGCGGCAACCGCCGCATATGCCGATCGAGAATATCTAATTTATGAAGACGAGCGTTTAACTTATGCCGAGGCCCACGACCGAGTGAATGCTTTAGGTAACTGGCTGATTGCGCAAGGCGTCGAGCCTGGTGATCGCGTGGCTATTGCTATGCGCAATTACCCAGAGTGGTTGCTGAGCTATTGGGCAACGTTGTCCATAGGCGCGACCGTCGTCGGCATGAACGCTTGGTGGACCGGCCCGGAAATGTTGTACGCGCTCAATGATTCTGAGCCAAAAGTAATCATCGTTGATGATGAGCGTCTGGCAACGCTCAGTGACATCAGAGACCAATTGTCGCAGCTGCAGATCGTGGGGGTGAGATTGTCGTCCGAACACCTAGATGTCACCCCTTGGCAAAGTGTTATTGCCCATCCATCCCCCATTGCCGAGGTGTCAATCGACCCGGACAGTGACGCGTGCATTTTTTACACCTCGGGTACTACGGGAAACCCCAAGGGTGCACAGCTCACCCACCGCGGCTGCATGAGCAACATCTGGAGCATGATGTTCTCCGCAGCTTTACAACGGCTGTTATCGGTGCAAAAAGGGCTTATCGAAGCGGATGCGGAACCGCCCATACCCTCGGCTTTGGTCACAACGCCTTTGTTCCACGTCACCGCCAACAACTGCGTGGCGCATGGGACCACATTGGCCGGCGGCAAACTCACCCACATGTATAAGTGGGATGCAGGTACTGCGCTCAAACTTATAGAGCAGGAGAAAATTTCAGCTTTAAGTGGCGTGCCGGTTATGGCTCGAGAGATTATTGCGCATCCCGACTTCGCTAAAACCGACACGTCGAGTCTGCTCACCCTCGGTGGCGGCGGCGCACAGCTGCAACCGGATTTAGTCGGCAAAATCGACGAGCAGGTGACGACCGCGCGTCCCAGCACCGGCTATGGTATGACCGAAACCTGCGGCATTATTACGTCAATCGGCGCTGACTATTTTGTTGATAAACCGGCCAGTTGTGGACCCGCTATGCCGGTATTTGAAACAAAGGTAGTGGATCCTGATACTGCCGAGGAACGACCCAAAGGCGATCCCGGTGAGTTGTGGGTACGTGGCGGCCATGTGATTAGAGGCTACCTGAATCGACCGGAGGCAACGGCAGAAACCATTGTCGATGGCTGGTTACGCACCGGCGACATGGCCCGAGAAGACGAGGACGGTTTCTTATACATCGTCGACCGAATTAAAGACATGGTCCTGCGTGGCGGCGAAAACATTTACTGCGCAGAAGTTGAAAGCGCAATCTTCGATCATCCCGCAGTCGCAGAATGCACGGTCTTCGGCGTCGCAGATGATCGACTTGGTGAAGAAGTAGGCGCGGCGATTTATCTGAACCCGGGTAATACTGCAAGCGCCGAGGAAATTCGCACCCATTGCGCGTCTCAGATTGCCAAGTTCAAGGTACCGCGTTACATCTGGTTTACCGATGCAGCGCTACCAAGAAATGCATCGGGTAAATTTCTTAAGCGCGAACTACGTGACACACTGCAGGTCGCCGACAGCCACTAACTCGATGGTGCTGTTGCTAGTTACCGAATCGGTAGCGCAGCTTGGCAATGAACGTATCGACGATGGGATCGCTGAGAGCGTCTTGGAATAAATCATCGTACTCATCGTCGACGCGACCCGGTAAGTTACTGCCCCGGGTGTAAACCAGAAAGAAGTCGGATAGCGGGCCAATCTCCCAGCGATATCGCAACTGGGTAGTCAAACGTGACAACGCAAAATCGCCACTGGTCGCAGCCACAACACCCGCGCCAACAGGGTCCGATATTGCCGACAGTCGACCGCCCCCGTCTGGAATGAGGTAGAACTCCTGCTCTTCAGCTCGGATGGCGGCCCATTGCAAACTCAAGCGTAATTGCTGTTTGGAGGAAAAGAAAATATCCATACCTAAGCGCGGCTGGAAATCTCCGGCCTCATAGGTCGCCATCAACCGGTCTTGATCATGCAGTAACCAACCGTCGCGCTTGAAATAGTTCAAATCCAAATCGAACGAAAATCGATCGCTGGGTGTATAGGTCACCCCGACCGACGAACGGATCGTCCAATCACTTAGCTCTTCCTGACGCAAACCGATCAAGGCGCTATAAGAAATTTTTTGCGAGGTGTCGGTGCCAATGGCAATCTCCCCAACCCATCGATCGTGCATCTTGTAGCTACCGTTACCAAACGAGTTACGGTCTTCCCAGCGGACCGGAAAATAATCAAGCTCGGTGCGAATCTCATTGAGATTTTTAAATGTCCAGCCGTTGCGCAGGAAAATACCCGAACGCACAACCTGACCGTCCATATTCCACGAATTAGAGAGCATCAACGATCGCCGCTTGTTACGGAGATTTTGCAGGCCGCGCCCAGTGGACCAGTTATATTGATAATTTACGCTCATTGCGTTGTTGCGACGGATAAAGCCAAGGTCGCTGACATCGAGCTTCTTATCGAAATAGTCAACGGCCAACTTATGCTGCGTCCCCTGCCTCGGTTTATAGTCGATGTCAGCCATTGCACCGTAGCCCTGCACCGAATCCACATCACTGCTCATCACCTGACCATCTACCGCCCAGGCACCATTGCGCGACAGCCAGTGCGCATCGACGCCGTGCACGATAGCGTCGCCATCTTCATGGCTAACCATGGTGCCTAAATAGCCAATTGAACGCCGGCCTTCGCCAACCTGCTCGTAAAGCAAACGTGCAACCCCGAAATCACGGCCGGAGGTGTCCACCGTCGTCGACTGACCAAGAAGCGCTCCCGAGTTAAAGGTGCCCGGTAAGGTCATATCGCCTTCAAACGCCGATAAAAAGCCATAACGCAAACCGCCGTTCTGGCCGGTGACTTTGACCGCACCTTTCAAGTCTGTAGGTTTGCCTCGTTCCACCCCCGCGACATCCACGCCATCCGGCAGCGTTACCTTGGGCGCACCGCCAATTCTGCGAGTATTCAAAAGTGTTGTCGGCTCGGGATTGAAAGTCGAACTGGTGCCTCTGGAGCCACTGCCCGAAGGACTGTCCGTACGCACTAGGCTGCGGGGGGTGGTCGCGAAAACCTCGCGGCCCTCGAGAAAGAACAACCGCTTTTCCGGAAAGAAGGTCTCAAAGGCAGTCAGGTTTACCACTACGTCATCGGATTCCACCGCGCCAAAATCGGGATTTAGTGTCGCGGTTACCTGCAAATTGGAGGACGGACGCCACGAGATATCGGCGCCAACCCTTGGTTCACTTTCTTCATTCATCGCATCAGCGGTATAGGACGCGTATGGAAACACCGCCAGTTGTTGTTTTGGCTGCACATTGGGGGTACGCATGGTCGCCAATGCCGACATAAAACGCGGGGCAGCAAAGGGCAGAGCCGGCCAACTCCAACGTTCATCTAAATAAGCAACTTTGCGGTTGATCCAGAAACCCAGTTCGCGCTTACCGTCTTCCGCATCGGCCATGGTCATCATCGACCACGGCAGAAACATTTCTGCACTCCAGCCGTCTTCTAACTCGGTGCTGCCACTGCTCCATGGCCCGTCCCACTCGCGCGAAAACTGGCGTTCAGCGGCGACCTTCCCATCCATAACCGAGCCACCTAGGTTAACCACAAACCAGTAGCCATAAAGGCCCTCGCCCGAAGTGTCCAGGGTAATACCTATGGAATCACGGTTAATGAATTCATCACGGCTGGACAACCGCGCAATCAGTGTCTCTCGCGGTTGCTGCATATAGACACCGATATATAAGCCCTCATCGGTATAGAAAAACCGAGCGTCCGTCTTGAATCGAGTATCAGCAAGCGTGTCCGGATCCATTACCAGCATATTGTCGTAACCGGGCACCTGGCCCCAAACCCCTTCATCCAATCGTCCATCTAGACGCACGTCCACCTGATCGCGGGAGAATTCTGGGATTTGAATGTCCACATCGGCGCCACCTGGACCTAACGCCACCATTGTATTTTGCACCGGGAGATTCGCTTCACCGACCGGCCGATCGGCGTCAACTGCAGCAACGGTGGCTACCGGGGATGGCTGCACTGCATTGGCCACTCGCGACGGTGGCGCGAGTTGTCGATTCCGTTGGACTGTTTCTTCGGCCGGGATTTCAGGCATCTCAATGCGCCAGCCTTCGCCAAGACCGCCAGCGCGAGCCCGCGCCTTCAACTGCGCAATACCAGCGCGTTCGGTGGTCACAACGACACGATATAGCTGTCGGCCGTCTACTGAGGCAACAACCACACGAGCCGGCTGTCCCAACACAAATTCAACTTCGGCTCTCCGCGCATCCGCATTTTCTTGAGAACTGAAGCTGCCAAGGACTACGCCCGGGAGCGCCATTGCTTGAGCAGTTACACAGCCGCACAGCAGCAATACCGAACCTTGGAAGAACGCTCTCCAGCTCATGCAGTTCCCTTAAATAAACCAACGACGGGAGTATAGACGCATTTCCGTGTCCATCGTAGGCTGTTCCGATGGTCTGGATATCCGCCCTGATTTTTATGTGCTTCGTCGCCGCCGTTTCATATTGGTTGACACGCGGTAAAGTCACTGACAGCGAGGGGTTTTTTCTCGCTGGCCGGTCCTTAGGCGGTGTGTTCATCGCGGGGTCATTACTGCTCACTAACATTTCTGCCGAACAAATCATCGGTCTCGCCGGATCTGCCTACGCATTCAACCTCAGTTCCATGGCTTGGGAAGTTATGGCGGTCGTTGCAATCATTATTACCGCGCTGGTGTTTTTGCCAAGATTTCTCGCCCACGGATTTACCACATTGCCCGAGTATCTCGGCGAGCGCTTCGACCAGCGCGTGCGCATAGCTGTTGTGGTGCTATTCCTGCTGGCCTACGGATTGGTCACCATTCCTTCCGTTCTCTACTCCGGCACTATCGCCGTAGTAGAAACGTTTGCCGCTGAATTAAGTGCGGCTTGGGCGTTCCCCATAAGTATGGTTGTCATCGCCAGCATCGGCACGCTATATGCTGTTACTGGCGGCTTACGCGCGGTAGCGGTTTCCGATACCTTGAACGGTATCGGCTTGATCTTCTTTGGTTTCGCGATACCGATCCTTGGCTTGATGCATTTAGGTGACGACAATATTGCCGAAGGATGGCGCATCGTTACCACGAACCAACCAGAAAAACTCAACGCCATCGGCAGCGCTACCGACCCCACCCCTTTTTTGACGCTATTTACCGGCATGTTATTCGCAAACCTATCGTATTGGGGCACCAACCAGTACGTGATTCAAAGAAGCCTCGCCGCCGAAAGCTTGGCCGCCGGGCAACAAGGCGTGTTACTGGCCGGCTTCTTTAAACTACTGATCCCTTTCTTCATCATGCTGCCGGGCATTATTGCCTTTCACCTGTATGGCCCCGACATTGGCGGCATGGACAAAGCGTACCCACGCCTAGTGCGCGATGTGCTTCCAAGCTATCTGATTGGTTTGTTTCTAGCGGTGTTACTCGGCACCGTATTTAGCTCTTTCAACAGTTTGCTGCAGAGCTCGGCCACCATCATCACGTACGACATCATCATGCCATGGCGGGGACAGCGGCTCAGCGAACGCAACAAAGTAACATTGGGTCGCTGGGCTTGCGTCGCGGTCAGCCTAACCGGCTTACTCGTTGCGCCAAGCCTGCAATTAGCTCCAGACGGTCTGTGGCAACTCATTCGAAAATTTAGCGGGTTCTACAATATTCCGCTTATCGCAATCGTATTGGCGGCCTTGTTCCTCCCACGGGCTAATAGCAAAACCGCACTAGGTGTTGTGCTGTTCCATATCCCTGTCTACACCATCATCACGTTTATTTGGGACACGGGTATTCACTTCATTCACTGGTACGGAATTTTGTTCGCAGTCGAATTCGGCGCTCTTGCCGTATTTGCCAGCCCAGCGCCTCACTCAACACGCCGCATGCGATCACCGGTAGACCTCACACCTTGGCGCTTTCGCTGGTGGGTAGTCGGCTTTCTGGCCCTATGTATCTGCGCGCTGTACCTGCTGTTGTCGCCTATCGGTATCGCAGCTTAGGAACTCGCGAAAAGTTCTTTATATTGGTCGCGCAAGACATTTTTTTGCACCTTGCCCATAGTATTGCGCGGCAGCTCATCCATATGGATGACGGCCTTAGGCTGTTTGAAACGCGCCAATTGATCGGCGAGGGCCGCATTAACCGACTCCACATCCAGTTCCTTATTAGCCACAAGCACCGCCACCACGGCCTCACCGAAGTCGTCGTGCGGCACGCCGATCACTGCAGATTCAACGACGTCCGGCAATTCATCCAAGAGGCGCTCTACTTCTTTCGGATAAACGTTGTAGCCACCGGAAATAACTAGATCTTTTGCTCGACCAACGATAGCAACGCGACCCTCAGCATCTTGGGTACCCAAATCCCCCGTGATAAAGAAGCCATCTGCGCGGATCTCCTCGGCGGTTTTATCGGGCTGTTGCCAGTAACCACTGAACACGTTCGAGCCGCGCACCTCTATAGTACCCACCTCACCCCGAGGAACTTCAACGCCGTCGCTATTCGCGATACGCACTTCTTGATCGGGTAACGGAAACCCGACGGTTCCTGGAACCCGGTCACCCACCAGTGGATTACTGGTATTAATAATTGTCTCGCTCATGCCATAGCGCTCGAGTATCCGCTGCCCAGTTGCTTGCTCCCAGGCAGAGAATGTTTGTTCTGTCAGCGGGGCAGAACCACAAATAAAGACTCTGACGTTACGCACCTGCTCGCGGGTCAGCCCCGGCTGCTGCAACAAGCGGGTATAAAACGTCGGCACACCCATTAGTACGGTACAGTCGGGTAAAGCCGCCAACACATCTTCGGCGACGAATTTTGCATGAAAAATCATTGGCGTTGCATTAAGCAGCGCACAGTGGCTAGCAATGAATAAACCGTGAACGTGGAAAATCGGCAGCGCATTGAGCAACACGTCGTCCGCTTGCCACCCCCAGTATTTGCTTAGGCTGCGAGCGTTAGACGCCAAATTGCTGTGCGTGAGCATGGCGCCCTTGGAACGCCCAGTCGTACCCGAGGTATATAAAATCGCCGCAAGATCATGCACCTGACGTGTTGCCGTTGGCGTTGCGATAGACGCACTCACTTGCTCTGCCGCCTCGATCAAAGAGCCGCCCCCATTCGCATCAAGGGTGAAACTAGAGACACCCGTCCGAAGGTCTGTACCCACGAATAAGCGAGGCTGAGCGTCATCGACAAAATAATCGAGCTCGGCCACGGTATAGGCAGTATTGAGCGGCACATACACCGCCCCAACCTTAAGCGTCGCTAGATACAACGCTAGGTTTTCAGGCGACTTTTCCACCTGCGCCATAACTCGATCAGCCGGATTGACTCCGCTGTCTAAGAGCACCTGTGCAAATCGATCTACTGCGGTCACAAGTTGCCGGTAATTCCAGTCTGGACGGTCTTTCAATATCAAAGCTGGCGCGTCTAAGCGCGACTCAAAAGCAGCCTGCAACGATTGATAGAAGTTAGTCACGACACCTCCTTAACGCTCTGCACAGCAATATAGTGAATGTTTCAAAACATTGCAGCGACAGAAACCATCTGATACCTTTTTTCTCGGCCCTGCCGGGTAGGGGAAAGAGAGTAGCGCGTACTTGAGTGTGACGCGACATATGCGAAAGCAACCCACTGTAAGGACATGAGCACGAAGCAACACTGAGGCATATACATCTGCGGTCTTGTACGCAAGCTCATACGATATGTTGGCATCAGGAGAGGGATGCCTGCTTCCCCAAATAAAAAGTATTATAAAATGGGGACTTGGTAGCCGCCTTCGAAATCGGAACGTTTGAGAAAATGGTTCTGATTTTAAGGCGGCTTTTCTTTTGCCGCGTCCGTTTTTGCGCGTGCATCTGTCTTTCTGCCTGTATTTTCATTACATTGCGCGGATTATGAGCAACGCAACACCTAAGTCGCCTCAGCCGTCGGCCACACAGCCCTTCCTAATCGAAAAGCTAACCGCTCCATTTGATACTGACATCACCCTACCGGGTAGCAAATCCATCGCGCTACGCCAACTAGCCATCGCCGCACTTTGCTCGGGGTCAACACAGCTGACGGGCGTTCCCGAATGCGATGACAGTGCCGCAATGATCGATTGTCTGGAAGCCCTTGGCGCTAACGTGACCAACGTTGCAGGCGTCGTTACCGTTACCGGGCCCATAGATCTATCCGATACAGCCGTGCACTTGGACGCGCGCATGAGCGGCGCGTCCACTCGATTGTTGCTGGGGTTGGCCGCTCTGCGTCAGGGCGATACGACCATCGACGGCCATGCGTCGCTGCGCGCGCGCACAAACAAACCGCTACTCGACCTATTGTCACAACAGGGATGTACGATTGAGTCGGATAACGGATGCCTGCCAGTAAAAATTTCGGGGCCGATTAATCCCGCAACACATCTAAGTATTGATGGTTCGCTATCGAGCCAATATGTCACCGCGCTACTTATTGCGGCACCAGGGTATCGCAAGACCGGTAACCAGATCATCGAGATACACGGCGAAGCGGTTTCTCGCCCTTATATCGACATAACCATTAACGAAATGCGCAAGCGCGGAGTGAAGGTCAAGTGGCTCGATGACCATCACTTAGAAGTCATGTCAGCGCCTTATCAGGCAGGCTCTGTCGCAGTCGAAGGTGACGCCACCGCCGCGACCTACTTCGCAGCATTAGCCACCCTGCACAACAGCAGAGTGACGATAACCAATCTTGGTCAAGACAGTCGTCAGGGCGACTATGCTTTTTTCAACATCATGGAACAGTTAGGCGCCACCGTCGAACGCGGTGACAACACCGCCATCAGCGGCCCAGCAATGCTTGCCGAATTGCCAAAAATCGATATGCAGGCCATGCCCGACGCAGCTCTGACCTTAATTGCCATGGCACCATTGCTGGCGGCGCCGATCCTAATAACCGGCCTGAGTTCATTGCATCACAAGGAATGTGATCGGCTTGAGTGCCCAGCACGGGAACTCACCGCTATGGGGATAGAGTTAACGACTACAGAGGACTCGATTCACATTTATCCTGGGGACGGCACGCTACTGGCACCCCACATATTGAGCACTTATCACGATCACCGCATGGCCATGGCGTTTTCTCTATTGGGAAGCGTAAGCGGCACTCTGCAAGTGGATGACAAGGCGGTCGTGAATAAAACTTACCCGGACTACTGGAAAGACTTCGCCGCGCTGCGCACTGAAACGGGTCAATAAGGACAATACTAGGGGGCGGCGTCTGACGACAATCTCTGGCTAACCCAAACATAAACCAGTCCGGCGACGGCACCCGCTAAGCCCTGAGAGACGAGCCCGACCAAGGTACGCGTGACCGCTATCGGATGAGTACCCATGCCGACCTTGAAAAATAAGATGACCGCGAACATGCCCGTTGCACCAGCCAACACATAACCCAGCGTACGCAGGTGCGGCACCCAACGCAGCACTAGAGCCGCAAGCAGAAAGGCAACCAGCAACGCCACCGTCATAATGGGTAAATACATACTCGTCATACTCACCACATCGTGAGTAAACGTACCGAACCGATCAGCCAGGTCAACGGTAACGCCCATATCCGTCAAATTACTCAAATTCAGCTGCGAATAAGCTAAAACCGCAAACACATAACCGCCCAATACTGCGACGATAAATGCCAAAACCCGTTGCAACACACCAAATCTCCATCGTGCCAAAGTAGCCAGATGAGGCTAACATAGGTTCGATTTCTTTTTTGGATCAGTCTTCTTGAAAACTACAGCATACCCGCCTCGCAATCGCCACTCTTTGCGGCCCTGCATCCTGCGCGCCGTGACTTTGCTCTTACTTACTTGCACAGGCATTGCAACGAACGCTTCCGCCGCCAACTATCGGTTGGACACCGTAGCCACGGGGCTGAATTTCCCTTGGAGCGTTGATTTCTTACCAAGTGGCGATATCTTAATTACCGAATTGTCAGGATCACTACGGCGGCTCTCGTCTGACGGCGCCCTTGGCGACCCGATCAGCAATGTGCCCTCAGTCTTTCGCGCCAGCCAAGGTGGCCTGTTCGATGTGCTCGTGGATCCGAACTTCGCGGAAAACCAACGAATTTTCCTATCTTATGCTGCAGGGGACACCGACACGAATGGCACTGTAGTTGTACGTGCGCGCCTTGAAGGTAACGCTCTTTCTGAGACGCAAGTGATTTTTACGGCTGTGCCAGACAAATACGCGCCGCTGCATTATGGTGGCCGCATGGCGTGGCTACCGGACGGCACCCTACTGCTGACCACCGGTGACGGTTTCGACTTCCGCGAACAAGCGCAAAATCTAAACACCCACTTCGGCAAAATGATTCGTATGAACCCGGACGGCAGCGCCCCTGCAGATAACCCATTCCCAAAACACCCCCTGATCTTCAGTTATGGCCACAGGAACCCGCAGGGGCTGGCTATTGCCCAAAATGGCACCATCTACGAGCACGAACACGGCCCACGTGGTGGCGACGAGATCAATGTCATTAAGGCTGGACGCAACTACGGCTGGCCGATCACCACCCATGGTCTCGACTATAACGGGGCCTACGTGTCGCCATTTAAAGAGCGCGAGGGCATCGAATCTCCTGCCTACGTCTGGGTGCCTTCAATCGCGCCTTCCGGCTTGGCCATCTACGAAAACGACGCGTTTCCCGCTTGGAAGAACAGCCTGTTCGTTGGCGCATTGGTGAACAATGATGTTCGTCGTCTTACCCTCGAGGACGGCGCCGTTGTTGGCGAGGAAATCCTCTTCACGGAACTTAGCCAGAGAATACGTGACATCCGGGTAAGCCCCGACGGGCTAATCTACGTCATTACCGATGGACCGGAAGGTCAGGTGGTGCGCGTGTCCCCAGAATGAGCGCGAACCTGTTCAGCACAATGCTCATTGTGCTGAGCAGCTTGGCAGCAATCGATCGCGCCTCCAGCATCGAGCCTGCGGCACCGGCATCTTCCATCATCAACTTCCGCGAATACACGCCAACTTTCGCCAGTTCCGGACAGTTAGCCGCGCATCACCTTGAACCTCTGCGACAGCAGGGTTTTGAGCGCATCGTATATATAGCCTATCGAGCACAAGGCGGCGCCTCGGAGACCCTATCTATAGACCGACAGGCCACTGATCTGGGGCTAAGCTATGTACACATTCCTGTGCCTTGGCAATCACCGACACTGCGCGACTATCAAACTTTCGCAGCGATCATGCGCAGCCAACCGACGATGAAAACCCTGCTGCATTGCCAGATGAACTATCGTGCGTCCGCCTTCAGTTTTTTGTATCGCGTCTTAGAATTAGACACACCAATGCCAACGGCCGCTGCGGACCTCTATCAGATTTGGAGTCCCAACAGTACCTGGATGACATTCATTAACAGCGTGTTGGTCACAAACAATCGACCAATACTCGATACCCCTTAGAATCTCTGTCACGCAGCACTTTGTGGCATCCTGAAGTCAGCCAAGCCAATCGAGCCGAGATCGGCGAACCACCAAACCCTAGTTAACTTTTGGTTTACGAAC
>DEBN01000117.1 GCA_002348825.1 Gammaproteobacteria bacterium UBA2955 | reverse complement strand
CCGCGGCTCGAGTCAAACGCGGGCTGATCATTGGTGGTCTTTTGAGTTGACCTCGGCGGTGGCGCGCTGAGGCAGTACCGATCACTTCTGGCGCGGCAACAACGCGGTATTTTCTGCTTGCTAGTTTCCTCGGCATGGCGGCGTTTATCTTTCCGAATTTCGCCTTACCCGTTTATATCGATGATCTACGTGTCAGCGCCCTCGTCGGAGCTGGTGCGCCAGTAGCGCGTGCCGCTGTACTGGTGATGTTGCGGTTGCCTAACTCAGCTGCGGCTAACTTACGGGTTCGTTAAACATAGACGTTCGGCCCGCATCTACCACCAGATCATGACAGCTGACAAAACGGCCAGCCTCACTCGCCAGATACAGGGCGGCTTCGGCAATGTCTTCTGCAAGTCCGGTCTTGCCCAGCGGTACGGAGCGGGCAAGGTTTTTCTGCAGCTTTTCCATTTTGCGCGCATTGTCTTCGTCACTCAGAGTATTCGCCCGAGCTGAGCCGCCCCAAAAAATTGGCGTAGCGATGGCGCCCGGAGAGATAGAATTGACGCGGATGTTGTGCGGGCCCAACTCAATCCCCGACATTTTTGTGAAATGCGTTACAGCCGCCTTGAGAGCGGAGTAAAGCGGGTCGCCCTGACGATATCTTAACGCCGCGACGCTCGAATTGTTGATAATGCAGCCGCCGCCAGCGGCCTTCATTGGCTCGATCGCCCAGCGGGTGCCAAGAATAACGCTAGACAGCAACAGATGTACGCCGTAGTCGATGTGCTCTTGGGTGAGTTGGTCCAGCGGCGCGCCCACGGGCCCACCCGCGTTGTTAAACAGAATGTCCAGCCTGCCGTGTTGATCGGTCGTAAAGTCAACAGCCTTGGCGATGTCGGCTTCCTGGGTAACGTCGGATTCGCAAAAACTAACGTTGGGCCCAAGGCTGTCCGCTAAAGCCCCGCCTTTTTCGACCGACCGGCCACTTATAACAACAGTGGCCCCCTCGGCAGCAAACAGTTGTGCTGTTGCTGCGCCTATACCGCTGGTACCACCGGTAATGAGTGCGACTTTTCCTGCAAGGCGATCAGACATTTTTCTTCCCCAGTTCTACGATTCTTTGCGTCAGATTTATCTTGGTCCTCTGACGGTTATGTTTTAGTTGCTCAAGACGGTTGCAACGTGCACCCTAGCGGCTTTGGCGAATTTGGCAAGCGCGCACGTCAGTTGACGTCGATTTGAACGACAGTATTAAAAATAACAAAAATGTAGGGGGAAACTTGAGTTCAACGAAAGTCGGTTTAGGCAGCAAGTTGGCTTATGGGTTTGGTTCCATCGCGTTTGGGGTCAAAAACAACGGCTTCGACTATTTTTTGTTGTTTTTTTACAGTCAGGTGATGGGCGTCAGTGCGTCCTTGGTCAGTGCAGCATTAGCGATCGCGTTGGTTTTTGACGCCGTCAGCGATCCGCTTATCGGTTTTTTTTCGGATAACACGCGCACTCGATGGGGCCGCCGTCACCCGTATATGTATGGTGCAGCGGTGCCGGTAACTCTGTGTTACTTTTTTTTGTGGAACCCGCCCGGGCAACTTAGTGGCGACGAATTGTTTCCATTTCTTGTGGCTATTTCCATCCTGGTGCGAACCCTGATTACCGTCTACGAGATCCCGAGTTCTGCTTTAGTTGCTGAGATCACCGATGATTACGATGAGCGCACCTCGCTGTTGAGCTTCCGGTATTTTTTTGGATGGTCTGGCGGCACGCTCATGGCAACTATTGCTACTCTCGTATTACTGGTGCCAACCGCCGACATAAGTGACGGTATGTTCAACGTCGCTGGATACCAGCAGATGGGCGTCGTAGCCGCAGGTTTCATTTTCGTCGCGATCATGGCCTCTGCATTGGGTACCCACTCGCTTATTCCAAATCTAAAAGCGCCACCGCCCAAGCGCGCGCTGTCGATCGTAACCATTTACAAAGAGATAATAGATACGTTGGCCACGCGTTCTTTTGCGGCGTTGTTTCTATCCGCCATGTTTGGTGCCATAGCCACCGGCGTCGTGGCGGCACTTGCCTACTTGCTTTATACCTTTCTCTGGGGCTTTACGGCGAAGCAGATTGGATTTATCTCTGCAAGCGTTGTGATCTCGGCGGTCTTGGCGCTATTTATTTCTCCGGTGATTTCAAAAACGTTGGGCAAGAAACGGGGTGCAATCGCCGTCGGCATTCTCGCTTTTACTGTCAACCCAGCACCCATCGTGCTGCGGCTGTTTGGCCTGATGCCTGAAAATGGCGATCCCCTCCTGTTTCCGCTTTATCTGGTGATTATAGTGGTCGATGTGGCGCTCATTATCGTTTATCAAACTTTGGGCTCCTCGATGATCGCCGATTTGGTAGAGGACGCAGAGGTGAGAACGAATAAGCGCAGCGAAGGGGTGTTTTTTGCCTCGGTGACGTTTATTCGTAAGACCACACAGGGGCTTGGTGTTGTCGCTGCGGGCTGGCTTCTCAGCAGCAGCGGATTTCCTGAGGGCGCTACGCCCGATGAGGTACCGATGTCGGTGGTGCTTGATCTCGCTATGGTTTACGTTCCTGCAGTAGTGCTGCTTTGGTCATTGATGATTGTTTGCGTTTCTTTGTATCAGGTTGACCGGTCCAAACATGAGGAAAACTTGCAGACCCTCGGTCGCTGACGAACGCCACAAAGCCGAATTGATTTAAATCGCTGCAGCAGTATTCCGCATTGGCTGCGGCCGGGGAGATTCTGGGTCTAGGATTGTGGCGGTTTTGCTTTAGTCATGCCGATCTTGGCCGCGATTGGAAGGTCGTGCAGGCCGAAATCAAGTGCGCGAAGGTGGTTATAAATCTATGCGACACCCGATGTACTCGGTGTTCTTCCTGTTCAATATTGCGCAGCCGCTTTTGCTTTACAGCATTACTGCAGGCATTGGCGTTGCACGTGGCTGCCGTGGAATTTGCCGGCGAATCGAATCTATGTCGCCTCAGCTCTTCGGATTACGGGTAACGCGGGGTTTGTCGGAGTTGCGGCAGCTCTTTGTTTTTCCGAATCAACGACACCGATCAATAGCATCTGTCGATGCGCGCTTCTGATGATTCTGCAGATTTTGCGCTTGGTAGCGAAATCTACATTAATGGAAAACCTTCAGGCTATGGCCGCTCCGGCGAATACCCCCGCTTAACGAGGCGGAGTTTTTAGCGTCGATTGGGGTCAGCTAATCCGAAAACGGACAATGCCTACCGTTGAGGTTGTATCTAAGTTCAAGACTTACGCTGCTAGCTTACAACCCGAATTGCGACGCAGGACCCAGCCTGCATGTCGCTCGCTACCAGGTCGCGGTCTCGTTCAGCACCAAATCGGTGGCTTCCTCTAAGGCTGCGGTGCGTTCGGACCAACTTTTGCCGCCGGTATTGAGGCCGATGGTATTCACACCGGCATCGCGGAACGCACGCAAGCGGGCACGAACCATCTCCTCGGTGCCGATAAAATTGGTCAACAGCACCATTTCATCGGGTACTCGGGCAATGGCCTGATCCCGCTTACCTTCGATCCAAAGGCTTTGCACCGCTTTGGCGTCGTCCTCATAGCCGGCTCTGCAGTAGGCGTCGTTGTAGAAGTTGGTCTTCGCTGAGCCCATAGCGCCCAAGGTAAAGGCCATAGCCGGTTTTCGGTCAGCGACTAACCGCTCGACGTCATCGCTGATTTCGAAGTAACCGCCGGTATGAATATCAATGTCTTTCAGACTGCGGCCAGCGCGTTTGGCGCCAGCTTTTAGATCGTCCAAAAACACATGGCCAGCCTCTGGCATAAAGCAGGTGCCCAGCCAGCCATCCGCAACTTCGCCGGTCATCTGTAGCGATTTAGGCCCGAGCGTTGCCAGATAGATGGGCAAATTCGGGCGCGGCGGTTGCGACAAACGAATGGGCTTGCCTTCACCTCCCGGTCTCGGCAACACATAGTGCTCGCCATCGTATTGCAGTTTTTCGCCGGCCAGGCCCAATCGCAATATGTCTACGCACTCGCGCAGGCGCGACAGCGGCTTAGCGAATTTCGCCCCATGCAGGCCTTCGACGACTTGTGGTCCGCTTACCCCCAGACCCAGATTGAAACGGCCTTTGGATACAGTATCCAGGCTCTGGGCGGTCATGGCGATCATAGACGGGACTCTAGAACTGATTTGCATGATCCCGGTGCCCAGCCGCAGGTTCTCGGTTTTTGCAGCCAAGTAGGCAAGCGGCACAATTGCGTCCATGCCCCACGCTTCAGCGGACCAGGCTTCGTGCACGCCCATGCGATCGGCGGCTTGAGTGTATTCAACCAATTTGTCCCACTCTTCGCCGTTGTAGTAGGCGGAACCGATAGAAATTGATATGCGCAAGATACTCTCCCAGAAGCGTTTGCTGATGACGCAACATCGCGTGTGCAACGTCCTTTGTCAACGGTTGCTAGAGTGCCTAGAATTGAAGGCTGGTTTATAGCGGACATTCATAGGAGGGGATCAAGTGGCAGCATTGAAAATGGGTGCTCGATTAAAGAGCACGGTTTGTGAAGGCGAGATCATGGTTGTCATGGCGCCGGATGCCGAGTTGGCAATGACTTGCGGTGGCGCCGCCATGGTGGATGCCGGCGAAGCGGTCACACCGACTGGCGAAGTGCACCCGGACCACGCGGTTGGTGTTGCCATGGGCAAACGGTATATTGATGAAGCCGAAACGCTGGAAGTTTTGTGCGTCAAAAGTGGTGACGGCAGCCTCGCTGCAAACGGCACGCTGTTGTTGCAGAAGGACACGAAAAAGCTCCCTAAAACGGACTAGGCGCGCCCATGAACGTAATGATGTTACTGGAGATGGCAAGCGCTGCTTTTCCCGAACGCCCGGCGTTTACCGATGGCAGCAGTGGTGCCAGCTTTACCTATCAACAGTTGTTCGACGCCGCGCGCCTGCGCGCTGACAGCGTCCGCGCTAGCGGGGCCGAACGGCTGGTTAAACTTGATGTTAGCAACCTTGCTACGCCGTTGAGCTTGTTTGCCAGCGCGTGGGCAGGGGTACCGTATGTGCCTTTAAATTATCGGCTTACGGACACCGAAATCGCAGCGCTTCTGGCCAGAGTGACGCCCGCCTATCTGGTAACGGACGACGCTCGGGTCGGCGCTTTGGGCGCAGCGGCTGATGTTCAGGCCTGCAGTACCGCGAGCTTTTTGGATGACACTCAGCATCCAACTGCCACCGAAGCCTCATGGGCTATGGACCCGGAAGAGATCGCGGTATTGCTGTTCACCAGTGGTACAACGGGCGAACCGAAGGCTGCGGTTTTACGCCATAAGCATTTGGTGTCTTATATCTTAGGCTCGGTGGAGTTTGCCGGAGCAAGTGAGGATGACGTTGCGTTAGTGTGCGTGCCGCCTTATCACATTGCTGGAATTGCTGCGATTATGAGCTCGGTATATTCGGGCCGACACGTTGTGCAGTTACCCAATTTTAGCGCCGAAGCGTGGATCGAATTGGCGCGCAAGCATCGAGTTAGCACTGCGTTTGTAGTGCCCACCATGCTTGCTCGAATTGTCGAGTGTTTAGACGCCGAGGGTGCCAGCGATGCGGGTTTGCC
>DEBN01000013.1 GCA_002348825.1 Gammaproteobacteria bacterium UBA2955 | reverse complement strand
GCAGTCGGCGCAGCTTCAACGCGCATCGACTCAGTAGCCCCTTGTGAAGCAGCAATAGCGGCGGGGTTTTCAGAGTTCAGCGACTCTTCGACGGGCACTGCTGCATAGGCGGGTCGATCAGATAGCCCGAAGACTGCGCAGCTGCAAAGCAAAGCGCTGACTAAACTTCCAGAAGATGACAACGGCAACGAAGGTTCTCTACAGATGGTCTATTGAGGCCCACTCGGTCATGAGCAAACCTTCCAAGGCCTGCCGCAACAGGCAGGCCCAATGGACTAGGTTATCGGTAGGACAGCAAAGCTCGACGATTCAGTGCCCATGCCGATTCAGTATGGCCCGGGTCTGCCGGTTTTTCCTCGCCAAAACTAACCGTCTCAATCTGACGTGACCGAACACCGGCAGACGTCAAAAACGACTTAACCACATTTGCTCTGCGCTCGCCTAGAGCTAAATTATATTCCCGTGTTCCGCGCTCGTCGCAATGTCCTTCAATGACTACGCGCTTGTCGGCATTGCGGCGCAAAATTTGCGCATGCATTTCCAGCGCAGCTAGATCCGCTGGATTGAGAATGGCCGCGTCGTATTCAAAATAAAAATTTCTTGAAAGCGGGCGACCGTTAGCATCGATCGGTGTAACACCGTCATCCGCAAAGTCCGCCGGCTCCTCGGCTTCTTCTGCCGGCGCTGCCGCTACTGGTGGTTCTGATACAGGTTCTTGCTGCTCTACTGGCGCTGTTGCCGTGCTCGAACACCCACCTATGACAAAGGCCGCTAACAACAATGCGATTAACCCTGAGAGTCGATTACTATTAAGCATTACTGGCTTCTCCTACTGTGCGTTATACGCTGACTCGCTGGCCACAATGGTTTTGCAGCCGTACACGCATAGTGTGCCTCAAAAATGAGGCATTTGTCAGTCAACGACGTCGTTCAAAAAAGGTGACCATGCGGGTTCACGCACGTCTCCAACGGATGATGGCAAGCGGTATTTCACCCGGCCGTCAATCGAAACGACACCCAGTATACCTCGCCCTTGGTACTGTGTGGCATAAATAAGCATCGATCCATTCGGCGAAAGAGAGGGCGATTCGTCCAGACTCGTTTGCGTTAACACCAGCAGATTATCCCGCTGCAAGTCCTGCCAAGCGATATGGAATACTCCCTCGCGGCGATGCACAAACACCAGATGCTGCCCATCGGGTAGCAACCGCGCGCGCGCGTTGTAATTGCCAACGAAGGTCAATCTCTCGATAAAATTAGTCGCCAGTTCCACCTGATAAATCTGCGGTCGTCCGCCTCGATCCGAGGTGAAGATAAGACGCTCTCCGTCTGGTGACCAGGAAGGCTCTGTATCGATCGCTCTATGTCGGGTAATGCGGCGCAACTTTCGGGTCGCCAGGTTCATAATAAAAATTTCCGGGTCGCCGTCCCGGGACAGTACCATAGCCAACTCCTGCCCATCGGGCGAGAACACCGGCGAGCCGTTAATACCGCGAAACGATGTCAACTTTTCACGATACGGGCCATCGACATCCTGCAAAATAATACTGGGACGGCCGGTTTCAAACGATACATAGGCCACTCGGCGACCATCCGGCGCCCAACTTGCTGAAAGAATAGGCTGTGGCGACGAGAACAAAGTTCGGGCCCGTTGTCCATCGGTGTCGGCGATTTCTAGCCGATAACGCGCCTGTGGGGTACCTGCATCCTGAGCGAGCACATACATAATCTTACTGCTAAACGCACCACGCACACCGGTGATCTCGGTGTATACGATGTCGGCAATTTGATGCGCGGCGTCGCGCCATTGATCGGCCGTGACCAGATATTCTCTGGCCCGTAACTGTCGCCGACCCGCCACATCGTAAAGTTCGAAACTCACCCGTAGCGAACTGTCAGTGTCCGCATCGACCCTACCAATGACCAGATACGCGGTTTTTAATATGCGCCAATCTCGAAAAAACACCTCACTGCTTTGCGAGGGAAAAGACAGCATATTTTCTTTGGCCATGGGGTCGAACTGGCCACTACGCGCCAAGTCGAAGGCGATGATATCGGCGGGATTGGCAAAACCATTGAGCACGGCAGCGTCAGCAGCGCGGTCCACATTGATGGCGAAGGGCGCCACCGCAATCCGAATGGGCTCGTCGACACCTCGATCTATAATAATCGTGTCTAAGGAATTGGCCGCGTGCGCTTTGCCAATCAGCAACAGCGCCGTGGCCAGCAGCCACCGGGCATTCGGTATAAGCATCCAGATCTTTTGCATAATCTTGTTCATCTCATGTGATTCGCCCTTGCTAAAGGGCAGGTTCTATCACCGCATCCGCCCCCTGACAACAACGGACACCCTAACGCAATAAATCTTCTGGCTGGAACAAAAAGTAAAATCGCCGAAAATAGCGCTCGAACTGAGAATTGTCGTCGGGTACCGGAAACCTCCGAGCTTGGAGCACCGCCTGCTCTGCCGCCTGATCAAAAGCCGAATTTCCGGACTCCTCGACTACCGTCACCGAAATCACCTCTCCAGTCGGGATCAACTCCACCAACAGCCGCGTTGACATACCATTACGCGCGCTGGGCGGACGACTCCAATTTTGCCTCACCAACTCGTAGATTTCCGCACGATAAGACTGCGCGATCTGAGATTGCTGGTCGCGCAACAAACTCACAGACTCTCTTGCCAAGGTTTGCTCTAGTGCTGCATCGGCCATCTCCCCAAGTGTTGCCAGCTGCCGCCGGCGTCGCTCAGCGGCCTCAGCTTCGGCTGCTCTTTTGCGATCAACCGCGGCTCTGGCTTTTTCCGCGGCGCTTGGCTGCTGTTGCTTATCGGGCGGTCGAACGCGCGTTGGAGCAACTTCGGTTACCGGCACGGGCTTGGGCTTCGCGGGGGATTGTGCCAGTGGTTTGCGAGAGGGTTGCACCACGATCAAACTGGCATTAACAACCTGAGGCCTCACCACCTCAGCTACGGTCGCGGTGGGCGTCCATCCGCGCAATACCAGCGCCCCTGCCGCCACATGCACGAGCAACGCCAGCACTAATGGCAGCCAATAATTCCGCACCCAAGCCATCGTGTTCAGCCGCCTATTTGGTCCGGAGGATCGGTAATCAGCCCCACACTCGGCGCACCGGCTTTCTGCAAAACAGTCATTACCCGTACGACTTCCCCGTAATTAAGCGATTGATCCGCCTTTATATAGACCGGTACTTCAGGTCGCGCACGCAAAATTTTGGCGGCTTGTTCCTGTAACGAAAATATTGTGACCCGCGTACCCTTGTCCGCGACGCCGCGAGTAGCCGCAACACCGGTGTTCATAAATAACGCGCCATCCTCGCGCATAGACACGACCAACGGATCATTTTCTGCGTCCGTTATGGCATCTGATGCGGCCTCAGGGAGATCTACACTAACGCCTTGAGTCAGCAATGGCGCAGTGGCCATAAAAATGACCAACAACACAAGCATCACGTCGATGTAAGGCACCACATTGATCTCGGACATAGGTTTGCGACGGGTAGCCATATGCTTTGCGTCCTACTGCGGCGTCGCTTGGGCGTGAGCCGCCCGATGCAGGATGCTGGTGACTTCGTCGCTGAACGCCTCAAATCGTTTCATCAAGCCCTCGACTCGTGCCGCGAATCGGTTGTAGGCAATCACTGCCGGAATAGCCGCAAACAATCCCATCGCAGTGGCCACCAACGCCTCGGAAATGCCCGGCGCCACCGAAGCCAAAGTCGCCTGACTCATATTGGCCAGCGAGCGAAACGAATTCATGATGCCCCAAACGGTACCGAACAAGCCCACATAGGGTGAGGTCGAACCGACAGTGGCGAGAAAGGGTAAATGCGTCTCTAAACGGGACTCTTCGCGCATCAATGCTACTCGCATGGCTCGCTGCACGCCCTGCATAATCGCCTCCGCGTCCGCTCCCGCTTGATCCGCCAAACGAGTGTATTCACGAAACCCGACAACGAATAAATTCTCGATACTGTTGAGGTTGTCCTCTTGGACAAGCTCGGAGTAGAGCTCGCGCAGATCAACCCCGGACCAAAAGTGATCTTCAAACGCATCGAGCTCGTCGAGGGTGCGGCGCAGCAACATCCAGCGCTGAAATATCATCATCCAGCTGATCAACGAGGCCAGCGCCAACAGGCCCATAACCACTTGCACTAAGACCGTTGCATTAGCAACTAATTCATATATCGAGATTTGTTCAGGCACTGAGTAATCCTCGTAACTCGTTTGTTGGTTTTGCTCCGTTCTTACAAGCTGGCTTCGATTTACGCCCCGCGCGCGTTTCCATGTTAGCCTCGATTTTCATTGCTCAACGTCGCCAGTAGCGACGGCTTAGCAAGGACCGTGGATCACGGATCCGCCAAGTTAGGAATCTCCTGCTGGCGTTTCTCGCTGGTTAACGCGCCAGTCTTGTCGGGCACTTCAAGACCCAGGTGCAGGTAGCACTTTGGCGTTGCCACGCGGCCCCGCGGGGTGCGCACAAGATAACCCTGCTGAATAAGGTAAGGCTCGATAACGTCCTCGATCGTACCTTTTTCCTCGCTTATCGCCGCCGCTAGCGCATCCAATCCAACCGGCCCGCCAGCAAACTGCTCTACGATCGCGGCCATAAGGCGTCGATCCATCGTGTCGAAACCTTGTTTGTCCACATTCAGCATGTTTAAAGCGGCATCAGCAATTTGCGCCGCAACCACGCCATCGCCTTTTACCTGAGCAAAATCCCGAACTCTTCGCAACAAACGGTTACTGATTCGCGGCGTACCGCGGGACCGACGAGAGATCTCCTCAGCGCCGCCGGCCTCCATGGGCAATTCTAGCTTTACCGCGGATCTGCTAACGATCTGGGTGAGTTCTTCAATGCTATAAAACTCTAACCTTTGCACAATTCCGAAACGATCACGCAAGGGACTCGTGAGGAGCCCAGCTCGCGTGGTCGCGCCGACAAGGGTGAACGGCTGCAGTTCTAGCTTTAGCGACCGCGCCGCGGGACCCTCACCAATCAATATATCCAGTTGAAAGTCCTCCATCGCCGGATACAGAATTTCCTCCACTACGGGGCTTAAACGATGTATCTCATCTATGAACAGCACATCCCCCGCATCCAAATTGCTCAACATTGCCGCCAGATCTCCGGGTTTCTCCAGAACCGGTCCGGAAGTCGACTTGATGGCAGCACCCATCTCGCGGGCCATAATGTTGGCGAGCGTTGTTTTGCCCAACCCTGGAGGACCGAAAATAAGGGTGTGATCGAGCGACTCGCCACGCTGCCGAGCGGCTTCTATAAAGATTTGCATCTGCTCTTTGACCGCCTGCTGGCCGATGTATTCGCTCAGCTCTTGCGGTCTCAAAGCGCGGTCGAAACGCGCATCGTTAGTATCCTTGGCCGGCGCAAAAAACCGGTCAGGCTCAATACTCATGGGCTCACTCCTCCGCGCGCGAACTGCCGCAACGCCATAGACACCAACTGTTCAGTGGTCACCGGATCTACCGCCTCATCCGCCGACAGCGCGCTCTGCGCCTGGGCCACCATGTGCTGGGCCTGTGAAGGTTTGTAGCCGAGCACCACCAACGCATCTTGGGCTTCCTGACTACTAGGCTGCCACGTAGCACCGGCGGGACCCGTTATTGCGGGCTCCGTACCCGGAGGCAACAGGTTGTGCAGTTTCGATTTTAGCTCCACCATCAGTCGCTCGGCGGTTTTCTTTCCCACACCCGGCACCTTGGTGAGTACGCCAACTTCGCTGTTTTGTACCGCCACCGACAGCGTTGAGGGATCCAGCGACGAGATAATGGCCAGTGCCAGTTTCGGCCCTACGCCGTTTATTTTTACAATGGTGCGAAACAATTCGCGTTCCGTAGTATCGCAAAAACCAAACAACAACTGGGCGTCTTCGCGAACCACGAAATGAGTGCTTAGCGTCATGGGTTGACCAATAGATGGTGCTGCAGCCAGCACATTGGCGCTCACCTCTAGTTCGTAACCAACACCGCCTACCTCCATCATCATGGTGGCATTTTCGGCATCCATTTCGATCAGTGCACCTGTGAGCCTGCCAATCAACGCGTCGTTCCAGTTAGCTGACGAGTTGGCAAGTATTGACGTGGCACAACGCAATCGCAAGGGCATCTGCTGCGTCCGCCTGAGGGGCGCCGGGCAATTTCAATAAAATTCTGACCATGTGTGCGACCTGCTCTTTGGTCCCGCGTCCGGTGCCAACCAGAGATTGTTTGATGCGCCTAGCCGCGTATTCATGAACGGGCAATTCGGCCGCAACCGCAGCTGCGATAGCAACGCCTCGGGCTTGTCCTAGTTTGAGGGCAGACGACGGATTTTTGGCAAGAAACACTTCCTCAATAGCCAGTTCAGTGGGATTAAATTGCGCGATCAGCTCGCTCACCCCGCGGTAGATAACACCGAGGCGCTGAGGCATTTCACCAATTTCGGCCTTTATACAACCACTGGCGACATAATCGACCTTGCGGTCGCGCACCGCGACGAGACCGTAACCTGTGCGCCGAGAGCCAGGATCAATTCCAAGCACAACGCGAGCCTCGATCATCTATTAAAACACGGCACAGCAGCCGCGAGGCTGCAGCACCCAGCGCGCCTACTGGTAAGCTTCGTCGGGGAACTGTCCATTGCTGTAGACCTCTTGGATGTCGTCCAAATCTTCCAATACATCGATCAACTTGAGCACTTTCTGGGCGAGCTCAAGATCACATTCACTGGAGTTCGACGCCATCATAGTCACTTCGGAATGATCTGGCGGCAATCCCTGGGCGGTAAGGCTCTCGACCACTTGCCCTAGCGTCTCCCATGGTGTGGTGACCGTGATACCACCTTCTTCATCACTTTCAATGTCCTCCGCACCGGCCTCCAGTGCTAACTCCATGACCTGTTCTTCGTCTTGTCCGGGCGCGTAATTGATCACCCCGAGACGCGTGAACAGGTAGGCAACAGAACCGTCCGTGCCCAGATTTCCACCATGCTTGCTAAACGCGTGCCGAACCTCCGCGACCGTACGGTTGCGATTGTCCGTCATCGCTTCTACCAAGATGGCGACACCTCCAGAGGCATAACCCTCGTAAACCAACTCCTCAACGTCATTGCCTTCGCCACCACCAGCCCCGCGCTGCACGGCGCGATCAATGGTGTCTTTCGGCATATTTGCCGCCAGGGCCTTATCCACCGCCGCGCGCAAACGTGGATTATCGTCAACCACACCGCCACCCAGCCGCGCAGCTACGGTAATTTCACGGATCAGTTTGGTGTAAAGCTTGCCACGTTTTTTATCTTGCGCCGCTTTGCGATGCTTAATGTTTGCCCATTTACTGTGACCAGCCATCGCCGAGACCTCCTTCTACCGCCGCCGCAAATACCCGAGCACGCGCTCGCATATTTAATCAGGCATGCTCTGATTTAGTGGGCGCTTGCCGAAGGCGAATGTGCAGGTCACGCAATTGCTGCTCTTCGACCGCTCCAGGAGCCGCCATCATAACGCAGGCCGCTGTCTGGGTTTTCGGAAAGGCGATGACTTCACGGATCGACTGGCTTTCGGTGATCAACATCGCTAAACGATCGAGGCCAAGCGCAATACCACCATGGGGTGGACATCCATACTGCAAGGCGTCCAATAAGAAACCAAACTTTGCTTGCGCCTCGCTGTCCATGGCCAATACATCGAACACAGCGGTCTGCATTTCTTCGGCGTGAATGCGCAACGATCCACCGCCTAACTCGTAACCGTTGACGACCACATCATAAGCCGCGGCTTTTGCCGCGTCGGGGTCAGCTTTCAGTTCCGCCGGCGAACACGTCGGCCTCGTAAACGGATGATGTTCGGCACTGAACCCACCCTCACGGGTACGCTCGAACATCGGCCAATCAACCACCCAGCAGGGTCGATAACCCGATTCCACTAAATCCAGATCGGCACCGAGTTCGTTCCTCAGCGCGCCCAGAGCGTCGTTTACCACTTTGCGTTTATCGGCACCGAAAAACACAATGTCGCCATCTTCAGCACCCACTCGCTGCAATACCGCGGCGGTAACGTCATCGGGAATAAATTTCAGGATCGGCGATTGCAGACCAGCGGCCCCCGCCGCCAGCTCGTTTACCTTGATGTAGGCAAGCCCACGCGCTCCATAGCGGCCGACAAAGTCCGTGTACTGATCGATGGCTTTACGCGAGAGCGTGGCGGCGCCCGGCGCTCGCAATGCGACAACTCGTCCGTGGGGATCGTTCGCCGGTCCATTGAATACCTTAAAATCTACAGCGCTCATGAGATCTGCGATATCGACTAATCGCAATGGATTGCGCAAATCCGGGCGATCAATACCAAAATCCCGCATGGCTTCATCCCAGGTCAGTATCGGAAAATCTCCGAGATCCACATCCAAGACTTTGCGCCATACCGACTTCAGCATGCCTTCCGTCATGTCCATGACTTGCTGCTGACTGACGAAAGACGCTTCAATATCAATCTGCGTAAATTCTGGCTGCCTGTCTGCGCGCAGATCCTCGTCGCGGTAGCATCGAGCTATTTGGTAGTACTTATCCAGCCCCGACATCATCAGCAGTTGTTTGTACACCTGCGGCGACTGCGGCAGCGCAAAGAACTCGCCCGGATGGGTTCGGCTCGGCACAAGGTAATCGCGCGCGCCTTCTGGCGTAGCACGGGACAACGTCGGCGTTTCAATGTCTAGGTAGCCGTCGCTCTCTAAATAACGCCGTACTTCACTGGTTATTTGCGCGCGGATACGCAACCGATCCTGCATCTCCGGGCGTCGCAAATCCAGGTAGCGATAGCGCAAGCGGACGTCTTCACCCGCTTCGGAATACTCATCTAGCTGAAACGGCGGCGTTTTAGCGGCGTTTAAAATGGATAACTCCAGACCTAGAACTTCGATCTCACCGGTACGCATGTCAGGGTTCACAGTGCCCTCAGGGCGCGGCCGCACGCGCCCACGAGCGGCGAGCACAAACTCATTGCGTACAGAATCGGCAAGAGCAAAGCTTTCCTTTGTGTCGGGGTCAAAGACCACCTGTAATATTCCGCTGCGATCTCGAATGTCCAAAAAGATCACGCCACCGTGATCGCGACGCCGGTGCACCCATCCGCATATTTCTACTTGTTCGCCGACCTGAGCCGATCCTAGTTCACCGCAATAGTGGCTGCGCATGAGTGTCCTCGTAATATTTGTAACTTAAAGTTGGCTGGCGCATGCGCCCTGTCGACAAGCGAAGCATAACAAACAGCCTTTAGCTGCTGCCGCTGTCTGCCGACGACGAGGTCGATGACTTAGAGTCACTAGATGAAGTCGCTGCTGAACCGGACGATTTGTCAGTTGGCGCAACGTTCTTTTTATCACCGGATTTAAAATCGGTCTCGTACCAACCGCCGCCTTTTAGACGAAAGCCTGCCGCAGATATTTTCTTCTTCAGGCCGTCGACCAAACATTCCGGACAATTGACTAGCGGCGCCTCACTGATTTTCTGCAAAACCTCCACTTCGTGCCCGCAATTGTCGCAACGATATTCGTAAATTGGCATTTTGATTTTAAGACAGTTACCAACAAGCGGCGCATGATGTTAAAAAAACCAGCAAAAAGACAGTAATTTTGCTGACTTTTTGTTGCGGCTCCGGATTTGATCGGCTATAACGCACGCCATCAGATCAAGAAGATCTGGTTCAGTGACGACCGATTTGAAAACGTGCCTGACGCTGACGCGAAGAGTTTACATCGCCGCCGCCTCGTTCCGTTTCGACTTGTTCTAACACGACCCAATTTGCACCAAAGGTGACTTGTTGGATCGGCGAAACAAGTTAACATACGGATCGACAGCGACGACGGCAAAACGCCGACGATGCGCCGAGCCGAAAGAGGATCGGGAGACCGCTGTTTAAAGAGACGCATCGAAACCCCATGGCTCGATCATCGCTTTGTAAGCCTGATCGACCCGCAGAGTGGAATCGTGCTGTTTATAATCGACCCAGAGGACCAGATCATGGCTACGAAGAAAAAAGCACCGGCTAAAAAAGCGCCTGCAAAGAAAGCGCCCGCTAAAAAAGCCGCCGCAAAAAAGAAAGCGCCCGCCAAAAAAGCAGCAGCGCCAGCTGTTAAGCGCCAACCCGCGGTTAAGGCAAAAATGACGAAAACCGCGATTTTGAACGAGATCGCCACTAACACCAACCTTACGCGCACGCAGGTTGGGGCCGTGATGGATGAATTGGAATCGGTCATTGAACGCCACATTCGTAAGCGTTCCGTTGGCGAATTTACGCTACCTGGATTATTGAAAATCAAAGCCGCGAAGCGCCCAGCCACCAAGAAACGCATGGGCCGCAATCCAGCCACTGGCGAAGAAATCGTTATCGCCGCCAAGCCAGCCACTACCCGCGTTCGCGTGACCGCTCTGAAGAAACTGAAGGACATGATCCTGTAACCGACTAGGGCGGTCTGCAGTAGGTCGAATCGTTTGTTCGGCCTGCTGCGCCATTTTTCTGTTCACACAACAACCTACTGATATTTCGGCTGTCATTGCCATGCGGCATTGTGTCTAATGCCTTAAAAATAATCCCCAAGTCAGACCGCGAAGAATCATGCGCCAAACGAACCTGCTGTTACCAACGTTAAAAGAGACCCCTGCCGACGCGGACGTAATCAGCCATCAGCTGATGCTGCGGGCTGGGCTCATTCGCCAACTTGCGAGCGGACTTTATTCATGGCTGCCGTTAGGCCTGCGGGTGCTGCGTAATATCGAAGCCATCATTCGCGAAGAACTCAATCGCAGCGGTGCGCAGGAGCTGTTGATGCCTGTTGTCCAGCCCGCGGAGCTGTGGGAGGAAACGGGCCGTTGGCAAAAAATGGGCAATGAAATGCTGCGCATGCAGGATCGTCACGACCGCGATTTCTGTCTCGGCCCGACTCATGAAGAAGTCATTACCGACATATTTCGTCGCGAAGTGCAGTCCTACAAGCAACTGCCGGTGAATTTTTATCAAATTCAAACCAAATTTCGCGATGAACGAAGACCCCGGTTCGGGGTCATGCGGGCGCGCGAATTTATAATGAAGGACGGCTACTCATTTCATCTCGACCAGCCCAGTTTCGATGCGACCTACCAAGAAATGTATGATTGTTACGCGCGTATCCTGCATCGCATGGCGCTGGATTTCCGCGCCGTGGAAGCTGACACCGGCGCCATCGGCGGCAATAATTCTCACGAGTTCCATGTCCTTGCCGAGTCTGGCGAAGACACAATCGTTTATGCATCTAATGGTCCATACGCGGCCAACCTTGAGAAGGCCGTATCGGCATTGCCTACCCCAGAGACCGGTCCGCTGACGCCTATGGAAAGGGTCGCCACACCCACCCAAAAAACCATCGCTGACGTCGCCCAGCTCTTACAGGTCGAAACTA
>DEBN01000172.1:14930-17921 GCA_002348825.1 Gammaproteobacteria bacterium UBA2955 | reverse complement strand
CGGTTTAATCCCGCCATCAATTTGCAATCGAATTTCGTACCCGCTCGCGTCGATAAGTGCTCTTGCTTGGCGCAGTTTGTTCAGGCTGCTGGGGATAAAGGACTGACCGCCGAATCCCGGATTAACGGACATAATAAGCACGAGGTCGATCAGGTCTATGACTTCAGACAACGCATCCAGTGGCGTTGCGGGATTAAAAACGATGCCTGCTTTGGCCCCGCCTTCGCGAATCCGGGTTAGGCTGCTATGCAAATGCTCAGTCGATTCCGGGTGAATGGTGATGTAATCGGCACCTGCGTCTAGAAAATCGCCGATCAAACGGTCCACGGGCTTTATCATTAAATGCACATCGACGATGGCGTCGCAGCCGGCTTTGCGCAGCGCGTTCAAGACCAATGGACCTATCGATAAATTAGGTACGTAGTGGTTGTCCATAACATCAAAGTGGATGGTGTCGGCTCCTGCATCTAATACCGCCTGCACTTCTTCTCCCAAACGAGTGAAGTCAGCGGCTAGTATGGAGGGGCAAATCCAATGATTCATAGTTCTGAGCACTCTTGGCAGAAGCTTTTAGTGTAACCGAGGGCTGCATCGACGCGGGTTATTTTTTCTTAAAACCTTCGTCGCGGACCGCAGCGTAGGCTTTCAGGTCGCCAATGTCGGTCCACTGTCCCGCATGGATTTGGACGCTGAGCTGGTTTTTCTGCAGCGCGGAAAAATACACATCCCGCAGCGAAAAAGCGCCTGTTGGTGCATTGATAAATAGTCTCGGATCTAAGACGGCTATGCCGCAGTACACCCATTTGCCGCCGCGTTTGGTTATCCGCGTTTCGCTGATGGCGAAATCACCCTGATCGCGGTTGGCGGGTTTTTCGGTGACCACTAAGTGGCCAAGGGTGTCGTCAGTCAGCGCGGTGGCGAGATTGACAAAGTCGAAGTCGGTAAAAATGTCACCGTTGAGGAGAATAAACGGCGCATCGCCCAGCAACGGCAGAGCGTTGACAATGCCGCCGCCGGTTTCTAACAACTCTAACTCGCGGCTATATCGGATGGTTACGCCAAATTCGCTACCGTCACCCAGAGAGGCTTCAATCTGTTCACTTAAGTGATGTAGGTTGATCACGATGTCCGAGTAGCCGGCTCGGCTGAGTTGGCGAATTTGCCGAATCAGCAGCGGTACCCCCGCTACGGGTAACAACGGTTTTGGGGTGCGGTGGGTTAAAGGCGCCAGTCGTCGACCCTCACCGGCAGCAAGAATCATCGCTTTCATGAGTACGCTGCCAAGGCGTCTTCCAAAGGCTGCTGCAGTTCATACAACAAACGATGCAGTCCTTGGGTATCGTCGTAAATTGCGGTGGTGGTGATGAGGCGGCGCACAACCGGCAAGATCCAGCGCAGATGGCTGTTCTTGTTATCGCGCAGGTGCAGCCGTGCAAAAATGCCAAGAGCCTTCACCTGCCGTTGAATCGCAGTATGGTCGAACGCGCTCTTGGTCGCCGCAAGCTCTGCGGTATCGTAATGCGGCGAGCGCGATAGAAAGTAGTGCAACCAGTGATCGACAGTGTGCTCCTCGTGCTGGTAATAGCAGTCGCGCAGTAGCGATGCTAGGTCGTACAGCCCCGGCCCGATCAGAGCGTCTTGGAAATCCACTATGCCGATTCGGTCTCGGTTGTACAGGAGGTTGCGGCAGTGGTAGTCGCGATGCACGCAAACCTGTGGTTGCATGAGCATGGCGGTAATACAGGCTGCCTTTGCCGTCGCTAAGCTGGCGGTGTGGTTACGCGCCAAGGCTGCGCCAGCGCTGCCCAACAGTTGGCGTAGCAGCCATTCCTCAAACAGATCGAATTCCATGTTCAGCCGCGCTTCGTCGTACGCTGGAATGTGTGGCGATGTGACGGTCTGCAGCTGAATAAGGGTGTCCACGGCGGTCTGCAGAGCGATTGTGCTGTCAGTTGACGCATAGGCGTGGGTGAAATCCAGTTCGCCCAAATCCGTCATCAATATGAAGCCAAGCTCGATATTCTTATCGATGATCTTTGGTACTGGAATATCCGCGGCGCCAAATACCTCGGCGAGAGTCAGGAATTGCAGGTTGTGCTCGAGTTCCGGTGGGCTGTCCATGGCGACCCAGCGACGGTTCGGGTCTGTACCTGAGCGCAAACGAAAAAACCGCCGGTGACTGGCCTCAACAGCAAGTGGTTGAGACTTCAGATTTGAGTCCCCGGTGACTTGAGTACACCAATTTAGCAAAGTGGATTCGTCGCCCATTTAGCTAGTATAGAGGGCTGCGGCATGGAACGCAGAGAATAAAAAGCCGGCATTTATTTGTTGTTGTAGCACCTTTCGATTGGCAAATAACCGGGTATGGGCGAGACTGTTCGACATGATTGCTTACGCCTGTCGTTGTCTTGGAATATGGGTCCAAATTGTTGCGCTTGGATGTGCCGTCGGTGTCTCAGCGGATGCTGTGCCGTTGCCGGACGCGCAACCAAAGACTTTGGCGGGGGAGTTGTTTGTGCCGCGCTTGGATCGATCGAGTGCTGCGTGTGCGGGCGCCTATGCCCAGCCCCAACGGGTGTTTAAGGGGGGCGCGGACGATAGGTTACATGTCTCGTCCGATGGGTTATCGGGCTTGTTAGATGATCGCCTGTCGCTTTCTGGCGCGGTTGAAATTCAACAGCGAGACCTGTTTATCAGTGCGCCGGGCGTAGCTATAGATGCAGCGTCGACGATTTCTTTTAACCAGGGGCTGCGTCTTGAACAGCCGGAAATGGTAATGCGCGGACGTCGAGCGCAGTGGCAAATAGATCGGCAACAGCTGGAGATAGAATCTGCTGAACTGGTGTTTGGCGAAAGTGGCTTACGTGCCCAGGCTCGGCAGTTGAAGCGGGATGCTACAGGTCAGCTTGAAATCGACGACGGGGATTTTAGCTACTGCCCGCCAGGTGACGATGGTTGGTCACTAAGCGCGCGGCGGCTCACAGTGGCCAC